>CAYRIE010000026.1:0-13381 GCA_964424215.1 uncultured Pseudobdellovibrionaceae bacterium | reverse complement strand
TCATCCAGCTCCCCTTCCTAAAATTTAGCTTCGTAACTAAAATTCTAGAAAGATCTGGGCTGGATGGAATCCAGTTCTAACCTTTGACACCTAGCATTCCACCATCAACCGGGAAGAGCCGCTTCTTTCGGCCTCCGCTAGCGGTTCGGCGTTGAGCTGAAACAAGTTCTCCCTTCCACCCCTGCAGCTCATGACAGTTGCTCCGTCCCCCATGGCGGTATATGAGAGGCGTATGAGGTTCAGTTCGAGAAATCTCTTATTTCGAGTGCCTGGAAAAAGCCTGCGGCTGATTTTCCTGCTCGCCTATGTGATGGGTTCATCTGCTGCTAGCAGTTCATTTCACCAGCTCTACCACTCAGTGGTGGACGGTGATCAGGTGCACCATGGCTCCCCGCTAGCACCATCTGAAAAGGCCTCATTTTCCCAAACAACGCCCAGCGAGGATCGCTGTGAGCTAATGGGCCATCTGCGCTCTATATCTGAATTTAAATATACACCCCCTAACGAAGCGGGCTTAGATCTCAATCACGCCCCGCCTGACGGACCGGCATTACCCACCCAGGATTTCTATGCCTTCGCCTCTGCCAACACCTCAGGTGGCCCGAGAGCACCGCCGCAGTCATTTCTATAGGCTCCGTCCCCAGAATCCCTGCAGAGAGCAGCTCCCAGGCGAGCCTTGAGCTCCGTCCCCTTGGCGAAGCCGGGGGTTTTCTGGAAAGTCTGGCTGGGCCTTTAGTAACCAGCGCCCAATGAGTAGTTTAAATTTTTATCTCGCAGGAGATTTGTGTGAACGCATATTTTAGCCCCTTCGTAAGATTTTTAACGGTTGCCGTAGCGGCTCTAATCGCGAGCCTCCCCGCCTATGCCCATACAGAAACGGCCCCAAGGAGTAGGGGCAACACCTTCAACCCTGACATCGGCATCAGTACTCTTCTGCTCTATCAAAACTCTAATCGAGGTAACGATCCCACATCTGATCCTCAAAACGGGCTGGACATCCAGGAGATTGAGCTTCAGTTCACTGCGGACGTGGACCCCTACTCCCGCCTGGTAGCTATCTTTGCTCTGCACTCCCACTTGGAAGTGGGCTCCGTCCCCGGTGAACCCGCTGAGCGGCACTTTCATTTTGAGCCAGAGGAGCTTTATGCTGAGTCCCTGGCTGTTCCCTACGTGACCTTGCGGGCGGGGAAGTTTAAGGCGGCTTTCGGGCGGCACAACCTACTTCACACGCACACTTATCCCTTCATTGATGCGCCCTTGGCTCAAGAGGAGCTTCTTGGACATGAGGGTCTAATTGATATGGGCGTGTCAGCTGCACTTCTTTTGCCGATGCCGTGGTACTCAGAGCTCACCCTGCAGGCTCTCTCGGGCCATCATCCTGAGGTTTTTGGGGCTCCGTCCCCCAATGCCGGGGCGGGGGTGGTGCACTTTGGTAATCTTTGGGATGTGAGCGAGGCTACGACCTTACAGCTTGGCCTATCGGCGGCACATGGGACCAACGAGCATGACCGGCCCACGGATTTATGGGGCGCTGACCTCACCTTAAAGTGGCGCCCGCTTCTAGGTGGGACCAGAAGGTCTGTGGTTTGGTCATCGGAGCTGATCGCAAAGGAGGCCCCCACCGCTACCTCTTTAGAGTCGGGCCTGGGATGGGTCAGTTACCTCCAGCTCCAGTTCACTCAGCGATGGTGGCTGCAGGCGCGCGCTGAATCCCTCCAAACAGACAGCGACGATCCCTCTGACGGCTACTCTCTCACCCAAAGGAAGCAGTCCGCGCTGATCGCCTTTTTGCCAACTGAGTTTTCCGGCTTCAGGCTTCAGTACGACAGACTGAGGGACGGAGCCCCTAAGGATGAGCACAAAGTCAGCCTGCAGATGAGCTTTAGCATCGGCGCCCACCCTGCCCACATTTACTAAGGAGAAAAAACAGATGAACCTTCTTAAATGGCTGAATTTTTATCTTCTGATTTTTCCGCTAACCATCTTCCCTCTGATGGCAAAGGCTCAAATTCAGGTGGTGGCCACAGGCCCCGATCTGGCAGCGCTTGTTCAGGAGGTCGGCCAGGATCAGGTATCCCTTGTTACCCTGGCTCGAGGATCCCAGAATCTGCATTTTCTGGAGACCAAGCCCTCTTACATGGTTCAGGCCCGGCGTGCTGATCTCGTTGTCGCTAATGGCCTGGGCCTTGAGACCGCCTGGCTACCCCAGGTTCTACGGGGCGCCCGTAACCCCAAGGTGCTTCCAGGCAGCAAGGGCTACCTCGAGTTAGGTCACCACATCCGCGCCATTGAAATTCCAGCAGGCACCGTCTCAAGGTCCCACGGTGATGTTCACCCTGAGGGCAACCCGCACTGGACTCTGGATCCCTTACGCATGGGCGAGGCGGCGGTAGCTCTTGCTGCAAGACTTGGCGAGCTGGCCCCGGAACACGCCGAGGTTTTTTCTGACAGAGCAAAGTCTCTACAGCAGCGCCTTATCACTCAAACTGAGAAGTGGAAGATAAGACTTAAGAAGACCGAAGTTCAAAAGGTGATCACCTACCACCGCACCCTAAACTACTTCTTTGATAGGTTTGGTATTGAGGCCGTCGCCTATCTAGAGCCCAAGCCAGGCATTCCCCCAACGGCCCAGCACATTCTCTCTGTCATTCAAACGGCTAAGGAAAATCAGATTCCACTTATTTTGGTGGAGCACTACTACGACTCCAAGGTGGCCCAAAGGGTTTCGCGAGAGCTTCCGCAGGTTCTGGTGAAAACCGTAAGTGCTGCGGTCGGCGGATCTCCCCAAGTAACCAACCTCGATGAGCTTTACGAACAGCTGGTGCGCACCTTTGAGGAGGCCCCAAAATGGACGCCGTAAGTCTTTTGGCAGCACCTTTTGCCATGTGTCTCGTACTTTTAGGAATCCACTGCTACCTGGGGCTGCATGTGCTGGCTCGCGGGGTGGTCTTTGTTGATTTAAGCCTGGCACAGGTGTCTGTACTGGGCGCAGCCTTTGGTGTGTGGATGGGGCTAGAAGCTGGCGGCCTTGGCGGCTACGGTTTGGCACTGGCTGCAACTTTACTTGCCTCGTTGTTTTTTGCAGCAGCCCGGCGCCTGGAAGGAAAAGTGTCCCAGGAGGCTCTTATTGGAATCGTCTACGCGCTGGCTTCAGCCGCTATTGTGCTGGTGCTTGACCGCACACTTCACGGCACGGAGGTTCTAAAAGAAGCTCTCGTTGGCCAAATACTCTGGGTGTCTTGGGCTGATGTTGTTAAAACCTTAGGAATCTACATTTTGGTCGGCGCAGTTCACTACACTTTCCGCAGCTCTCAGATTCGCAGCTCCTTTGGTGAGCGCACTTCGTGGCGAGATGACCTGCTTTTTTACGTCACCTTCAGTGTTGTAATTACCTCATCAACTCAGTACGCAGGCGTTCTGCTGGTCTTCTCCATGCTGATTGTGCCGGCGGTGCTAGCAACCCTTTATTTTAAAACCCTCAGATCCCAGTTGATCTTTGGGTGGAGCTTTGGAGCCATCTGCAGTCTGCTAGGCCTGATGGGTAGCTACTACCTTGATGTTCCCTCGGGCGCCTTTATTGTCGTGCTGTTTTGCTTAGTTCCCCTACCCCTAGTGCTCCTAAAAGCTCTTAAAAAAGTAGAAGGCGCTCCAGCTCTGAAAGGTGATTGATCTCATAGGTGGGCTTCACCTGAGTTAGATTGGGAAGCCCATGGGGGTTAAACCAGCAGGAGTCCACCCCGAAAGCTGCCGCGCCCAGGATGTCGGTTTCCAGCCGGTCACCCACAACGAGCACCCGCTCCTTAGAAAACTTAGGGCTCTGGCTGGCCGCGTGTTCAAAAAATCTTAAGTCAGGCTTAGCGTAGCCGCAGGCCTCAGAGGCGACCATAAAACTGATAAAGGGCGCCAGCCCTGATACTTCCAGCCGGCGCTGCTGAATGGATTCAAACCCATTGGTTATAATTCCAAGGATCATCTGACGGGCCGACAACTTCTCACAAAGTGCCATGGCATAATCAACGAGTGTGCATGTTTCAGGCAGAATTTCCAGGTAGCGCGCAGAAAAGTCCTTAGCTGAGCCCGGCACCCTATGAGCCGATAAAGTCCGCTCAAACCTCTCGTCCCGCAGGAACTCCTTTTGGATGGCACCTTTTTCCAAAAGAGCCCAAAGGATGTCGCTCTCGGCACGGTAGGTACTGTAAATTGCACCCATCTCTCCTTGCCATCCAAACTCCCGAAAGGTCTGCGTAAAAGCCTGAAGCTCCGTGGCTGAGAAATCAAACAGTGTCTCATCGGCATCAAACCAAATTGTATCGTACTTCATATCCCCTAAAGCCCCTTCTGCCTGTTGAAATGCAATGAAACAGATTCAAAGGCAAGCTGCGAGCGTAAACCCTCCGGTGCCTGCTGTACTTTCTTCTGGAAACTCACCTTGGGCTCTGCTAATTGTTCCCACTCTATGGTGCAGCTGAAAAGGGCCTACGAGCCCCCTTTAAAAAAAGACGGTACTCGGGGGCCGGACAAAAAAGCTCACCCTGTATGGCGCCCGTGACCTTCAACAAAATAACGCCCCAAGAACTCATTAAAGAAAGGATCACCTGAAGTGACCAAAAATATCGCAGTTATCGTAGGCTCTCTCCGCAAAGACTCGTTCAACAAAAAAATGGCGAACGCTCTTATGTACTTAGCCCCTGCAAGTCTCTCTTTGAAAATTATAGAAATAGGGCGCCTACCTATCTACGATCAGGATCTAGACGAGAACCCGCCGGCCGAGTGGGTGGTGTTTCGGGAAACTCTGAAAAGCTCCGATGGCTTTTTGTTTGTGTCGCCTGAGTACAACCGGTCCTACTCAGCCGTAATCAAAAATGCGATTGAAGTGGGCTCAAGACCCCCAGCAGAAAACGCCTGGCGCGGAAAGCCAGGCGGCGTGATCACAGTTTCCCCTGGATCCTTGGGCGGCTTCGGAGCCAACAACCACTTGCGCCAGGTGCTTGCAGCGGTGAGCATTCCAGTGCTGCCCCAACCTGAAACCTACATCAGCCAAGCCGGTGACCTCTTTGACGCCGAGGGAAGAATCGCAAAAGCCGATATGAAAGAGCGAATGGAGAGCTATCTTTCAGCCTTTGCCCAGTGGGTGGAAAAGTTCTAGACTCTTTCGAAAGGTTCCAGTCTCCTTTGGAAGGGTTCCAAAAAAGGAACCTGGAACCCTTCAAAAAAGGAACCCTCGGGGAATATTTTATGAAACTTGCTGCGACACTGACCCTTCTGACTGTATCCAACGTCTTTATGACCTTTGCTTGGTACGGACACCTTAAGTCGCTCAATCATAAGCCCTTGGTGATCGTCATACTTATTAGCTGGGGAGTCGCGTTTTTTGAGTACTGCTTTCAAGTGCCTGCCAACCGCCTAGGTTACGGGCTCATGACGCTCCCTCAATTAAAGATCGCCCAGGAGGTGATCACGCTCGTGGTCTTTGCAGCCTTCGCTACGGCTTATATGGGAGTTAAACCCAGTCTCAACTTTTTGTGGGCTGGGCTGTGTTTGATGGGCGCCGTCTACTTTATCTTTAAAGACGGCCTCGGAAAATAAGCTTCGCTAAAGAGAGTTTCACGCACACCCTGCTCAGATTTATCTAAACACGGCCTAAGGCAAGAGTCCTTAGGATAGCTCTTCTGCCTTCACCGCATCCGCTGTAGGCTTCGGCGCTAACAGCAGATAACAAGAAATAGCCAAAGTTCCACAGATCGCTATAACCGTCGCCATGGAAAGGGCCGAGCTGGTGCTCCAAAAACTCACAGCTCCGGCCGCCATAGCGGCAAAGACAAACTGCATGGTTCCTAAAAGAGCTGATGCCGACCCCGCTTGACGCCCCTGAAACGCAAGTGACAAGGCCACCGTGTTGGGAAAGGTCATCCCCAGCATCGACAGATAAAGAAACAGCGGAATGACAAGGCCCCAAAATCCCCAGTCCATAAAGCCCGCTAGCAAAAGCAGCATGGACAGACAGAAAACTATAAATATTATGATACGGAGAACCTCATCGGGGTGACGCTTTTTCAACAGCCGCGCGTTGAGCTGAGCCAGCAGTATGAGGCCCAGCGCATTGAGCCCAAAAAGCCAACCGTAATGAACTGGAGAGATTCCGAAGTGATCCAGGAACACTTTGGGAGAGGCCGAAATGTAGGCAAACATGCCCGCCTGGGAGATGCCGCCTGTGAGTGCAAAACGTACGAAGTTTCGATCTTCAAAGACCCTTAGGTAATGACGCAAACTCTGGCGCAGCTTCACGGAAGGGTCTGGCAGCTTCGTCTCAGGCAGGAACTTAAGAATGGCCATAAATGAGATGGCGCTCATGACGGCTACGAAAATAAAGATGGCTTGCCAGCCGAAGTGAACAGATACGTAGCTACCCATAAGGGGCGCCAGCATAGGGGCTAACCCCATCACCAACATTAAAATCGAGAAAACCTGCGCGCCCTCTCGCGGCTCAAAAAGATCCCGGACCATGGCTCTTGAGACCACCATTCCGGCGCTTCCCCCTAGAGCCTGCACAAATCTTAGAGCTATCAACGTTCCCATATTCTCTGCGAAGGCGCAGGCAATTGAGGCTATGCAAAACACCGTAAGACCTAGGTACACCGGCGGCTTTCGGCCGAACCGATCGGTCAGGGCTCCATAAAAGAGCTGGCCTAGGGCGATCCCAGCAAAGAAGGAAGCCAGCGATAGCTCCACCTCTGAGATGGACACTCCAAAGTTGGCCGCAATTTCAGGAAAGGCCGGCAGGTACATGTCAATGGAGAGCGGACCGAGGGCAACTAGGGTGCCGAGGATCAAGATAAGGATCGTAAAGCGTTGTCGACTCATGTGAACAGTTGGTGATCCGGTCTAGCCTCACCCTCCTCGTGCTCAGCGATGTTCTTTTTGGCCACCTTACCCGTGATGCCCACCCACTCTGAAAAAAAGACCATCAATATCAAGTAGCCCGTCACGCAAGCCACAACCAGCGCGCCTACGAGGATTGCACCCATTTGCATTCTAAACTCCAATTCCGCCCCAGCCTTATAGCACACTATCTCACGCCGTGGCAGCCCGCTAAACGTTGACTTCAAAAGGACGCCTGGCTAGACATCAGAACGCCTGATGAAGTCCGGTGAAAAACCGGCACTGGCCCGCAACGGTGAACGAAGCTTGTTTTCGTAAGTCCGATCTCAGGTTCTAACTCTGCTTTATGCAGCCCTCGAGGAAAGGGGATTTTATGAAATCCAGCGTCTATTTGTTTATTTTTGCCCTTCTGTTAACCCCTGAAGCCTGGGGGCAGCGAAAGCTTCTCATCCAAGCGAACAGCCTGGCTGATGATGGACCCTCTCGCTCGGTGACGGTCCTCGGCCCCGAAGAGATTCTTGCCGCCGGAGACCGGCCGCTCGTGGATGTTCTGGATTCTGTACCCTCTCTTGAAGTTCAGCGAGAAGGGGGACGGGGACAGATTGCCCGGGTGCTGATCCGCGGGGCCAGAGCCTCAGATACGCTGGTTCTACTTGATGGGATCGAAATCAACGATGTGCTCGATCCCAGGGGCGCCTTTGACTTTAGCACCCTCAACTCTGGAGATGTGGAGCGCATTGAAGTTTACCGTGGCCCCCAGGGCGTGCGCTTTGGCTCAGGTGCCATTGGTGGCGTTATCAACATCGTAACCAGAAAAGGGCAGGGCCGCCTGCGCCCCACCTACCGTTTGGAGGCTGGCTCCTACGATAGCTTCAGCAGCAGCCTTGGCGTTCTGGGAGCCCGTGAATCTGTTTCCTATGCGCTATCGCTTAGTCACCTGGAGACTGGCGGCTTCTCTGCGGCCAGTGAAGATCGCGGCAACCCGGAAAAGGACGGATCTCGCCTTGGCCAAATCCAGGCAAAGGTGGGGCTTGACCTGACAGAGTCCCTTAGTGCTCAGGTCACCGCTCGCATCTCGGAGCTTGCCATGGACGTCGATTATGCCGGCGGGCCTGGTGGAGATGACCCCAACTACACCAGCACCTCTAGAGGGCTGCAGGCTGGGCTGAGCTTTCAGCACCTCTCAAGCTCCACGAGTTCAAGCCTAGGTTACTATCGCTCGGAGCTAAAGCGGGAAACTCAAAATCTCCCCGATGCCGACCGCGCTGATTTTCATCAGGACTCCTTTGGCAGCAGTTTGGATAAAGTCAGGGGCGAGCACAGCTGGGCTTTTCTGGAAGATCACGTTCTCATCTTGGGCCTGGAGCACCGCTCAGAAACTGGCAACAGCTATGGAAACTACAGCGGCTTTGTGACAGAGATTGATCAGGTCCGGCAGTCTGTTTTTTCTAGCAGCGCCACCTACCTGTTTGAATCAACAAGCTGGTTTGGGGATGCGGGCGTCCGTCGAGATTTTTATAGATCCATGGCGACCCCTAGCTACCGGCTCTCAGCTGGTCGCAAGTTTGCTGAAATTTTTAAATCCACACTGACCTGGGGAACGGGCTTTAAAGTTCCGAGCCTTTATCAGCTATACTCCGACTTTGGTAACAGCAGTCTTGGCCCTGAAAAGGCGCAGTCTTTTAGCTTCGCCGTGGAAGCTGAAGGCAACCATGGCTCCGCCGCAATTACCTACTTTGATACCACCTACCGCGATCTGATAGAGTTTGATAACACGCAGTACTTCAACACCCACAAAGCCAGCATCAAAGGCGCAGAGCTGTCTGTGGGATGGCGACTCATTCCTGGCCATCTTGTAAAGGCCTCCTATTCCTACGTGGATTCAAAAGATGAGCTCACAAGCGCTCCCCTTCTAAGGTATCCACGCAACTCATGGACCCTTAGTTATAATGCTCAGATGGAGCGGTGGCAGCTGGGCGCCCACCTTCGCGGAAAGGGTGATCGACCCGATTCTTACTTTGACCCGGTCAGCTTTGCGCAGACTTCTGTGGTGAACCCAGCTTATGAGACGGCTGATCTGACTGCAGGATATGATTTGGGCGGCGGACTTAGGGCCCACATTCGCATCCAAAACGTCACCGACCGAGGCTATGAAGAGGTCTGGGGTTATGGCACCCCCGGAAGAAGTTTTTATGTCGGATTATCTGGCGGACTTGAGCCTTAAAAGAGCGGGGGCCCCATTAGGTGCCCCTCAAAAAGGCCAAAGCATGCTCAGGCGCCTGATATCTTTGGGAATCAAACAAGTACACCTCTCCCCCGCTACGCAACGTGAAGATGCTGGCCCGGTTGAGTAGGTCCTCCGTCTGAGGGACTCTGGCCCTAAGAACTTCCACCTCTTGATTCTCCGGAGCGTAACTTCCCCAGACGTAATCCTGCTGCCGGATGAACAGCTGCTTAATGCGTCCATCGTGAGCCCGCTTGACGATTTCAGCCACTCGGCTTTCAACATCAGGCCGGCTTAAGTGAAAGTTCATCGCCTCTTCGACAATCTCTTCATGCTCTGAGAGCAGGTGGTCGCGGTATCTGTTTCTCACCTGCACTATTAAGCTGTGCAAAGGCTCACTGCTAGGATCTTTATCCCAAACAAAGGGCACCTCGCCAAAGGATTCAGCAGCTAGCACCAGAGAACTAAGTGGGGCTAAACCCACTACCACCAAAGGCTCCGATTTATCAGCCAGCGCGCTTTTCACACTCTGAGCTATTTCCTTGGCGTAATTTTCGAGCAGCGCTTTTTTGCCGTCTTTAACAACACCGTGGCCATGAAAAAGTGCATCCTTGGAGCCGGTGGTTTGGAAGCTGCGGTGCTGAAGGGATTTTTCCCTATCGTCAAACTGGTTGAACTCCTCGAAGCTCGAAGGCAAAGAGGGAACTTCCAAAGTTTCATACCCACCCCTATCCACACGGTGAAGCGCCACCCTTTCCTGGGAAAGCTCTAAAAAATAAAACTTCGGAAAGTCCTTTAGAGGAATCAGAGGACGGATGTCGTACACGTGACCCACGTGGGTAGAATCAACTAAAAATAGATCGATCTCATAAAGTCTAAACTCATCTTTAGTGAGGTAGATCATTAGGCTTTGTGCCACGCTCTTCCATTTCTCACCTTCCTCAGTCCATTTTTCAAGAGGCTTGAGCATTTGCTCAGCCTCTGCATCGCTCACACCAGCTTCCGCCAGTAGCTCCTTGCAACGCTTGATCTCGCCTTTGAGAGCCAGCATGGCCCTTTTGTTGCCGGGCCATGGCTGGTCGTTTCCAATAAAGATAGATACACTGGGGAAAGCTTCGTGAAAAAGAAGCTCCCGAAAGGGAATCTCCCGAGACGGAGTTTTCATCGTCAACCTCATTTGCTGTGAATGGCTAGTGCTGGGCAATTTCTTTATAAGCATCCTGAGTGATCGACTCGGTTTTACGCTCACCAATGGCAAGATCACCTAGGCTAATTATGCCAACGAGCCGCTTCTCTCGATTCAAGACTGGAAATCTTCGGTGCCGGCTTTGCGCCATGCGCTCTCCGACTTCTTCTAGATTTTCATCCTCGTAGCAATAGTCAATTCCTTCCGTCATAACCTCTGCCACCGTGACCTCTTCTGGGTTTTTCCCTTCTGACACGACTCTTATGACAATATCTCGATCAGTGACCATACCTCTGAGCTTATCATCGGCTTGCACCGGGATAGATCCGTAGTCACCCTCTTTCATCATTCGCGCAGCTTCTCTGACGGTCTTGTCTCTATGAATCACGTCAACATTCTTACTCATGGCTTCTCTTACTAACATCATAGTCTCCCTTGCTTGTTGTTGGTTTCTCTTTGCTGGTTAGGATTCTAAATGAATCGCGCACCTTGAGAAGGTTAGCTGCAAGGATATCACGAGGGTTTTAAGAACACTGATCTCTAGCGGATAAGGTAAATCACACTTTACTGTTTTCACAAAAAATAGGCATGACTGTGGTGAAGGGTCTGGCTATGTTGGCCTTGTGAGACCATGGATGTCTCAAAAGAAGAGAGGCTGACCTTGCCAATTAGGTAACTAAGTTTCACTTTTGAGACATATCTCAAGGCTCACAAGGGTAGCGGTTAAGCCGTTGCCCTTTTTTTATTTTCCTATAGAGCCCGTCGTACATGCTTACCCGCAGCGGCATAGGCGCTACAGCTAACGGCCAGCGCGGCTCTGGGGCTCAGAAAAGAACTACTCTTTGTAAAGATTTAGCTCTATAACCAGCACCTATGAGGGCCTGTTTTTTCTTTTTGCAAGGCTTGCTCCTTTTGAGCTTCTTACCTGCGAAGGCTCACCAAGGAGCTGGCTACCTTGAGTTTCCCAATCACTCGCGCGCAGCATTATTAGCTTCACACTCCCATATATCGACAGAGGACACTCTATGGATTGCGCTTCACATTCAGCTCGATCCTGAGTGGCACACCTACTGGAAAAACCCTGGGGACTCCGGCGCTGCCCCCATTCTAGAGATGAGCGCTAACGACCCAGCCGTAACCTTCTCCGAAATTCACTGGCCCACTCCTTCGAGAATCTCAACGCCGCCCCTTATGACCTACGGCTATGAGGGAGAGGTCCTTCTCCGCGCTCAAGTGAAGGGCCTTAGCGAAAAAGGTAAGAATCCTTTGGAGATCACTTGGGATGCGGAGTGGCTCGTTTGCAAGGTAGAGTGCATTCCAGCCTTTCATAGCTTTAAGGTCACGGTTGAAAGATCTGCTCAAAGTCGTAAAAGTGACTTCTTTAACCTGATCACCGCACCCAGTTTTCAAACCTATCCCGCGTCGGAAAAACTTCAGGCCTCGTACTCAGAAAGCCAAGGTGAGGTGAATGTAAGCCTTGACCTGAAGGCCGGATATTTTGATTTCTTTCCTGAATCCACTTTGACCTTAACTACGGATGTTCCTGAGCAGCGCGCTGGTGGCTTTGCGCTTAAGACTCGCGGGCCACTTCAAAGCCAAGAGATTAGGGGCTTACTTCTTACAGGCGACGGCAAAGCACAGTATGTAACAGCTGAGCCTATAAAAGCTAGTTGGGGGACCTTCTGGTGGGCAGCTTTCCTCGGAGGGCTCCTTCTTAACCTTATGCCCTGTGTTTTCCCCATCATATCGCTCAAAGTTTTTTCGGCTCTCCGGCAGGAGGGCCCGCCACTTAAGGCTCGCCTTTCTCATCTCTCTTTTGTTGCAGGGGTGCTTGTTACGTTCTTAGCGGTTGCTCTTGTGCTGGCGGGGTTACGGGCTGCGGGGCACAGTCTTGGCTGGGGGTTTCAGCTACAGTCCCCGGGATTTCTACTGTTTCTGATCTTTTTATTTTTTGTGCTCAGTTTAAATTTTTTGGGTCTTTATGAGATGAGGCTGCCCGGCCTAAAAACAGGATCTGGATCTGATGGGCCCATCGGCTCATTTTTAGCAGGAGCGCTGGCTGTCGTAGTTGCATCTCCCTGCACGGCACCGTTTATGGGTGGAGCTATGGGCTTTGCCATGACCCAGGCGACGGGCCCACTTCTTTTAATCTTCTCAGGCCTGGGCCTTGGGTTTGCCTTCCCCTATGTGGTCTTAGCCTTTTTTCCTGGACTGCTTTCCAGACTTCCTAAGTCGGGGCCGTGGCTTCAGACGTTTAAAGAGTTTATGTTCTTTCCCATGCTATGGACCACGCTATGGCTGATCTGGATCTTTGCGCAAATTGCAGGGATGACAGCTGCCGTGGGGGTTATGGTCGCATGCAGCTTGGTGGGAGCCCTCTTTTGGTGGCAGCACCGTGCTAGGTCTAAGGTCTCTCTAAGAGCCGGCCAAGTGGCTTTTTTGTTGTTAGCCCTAGCCACTCTCGCCGTCAGCTGGGAGCGGGGCGCAAGCTATCAGCCCGCGTCCCCTCTTGCAGATAAAAGCTTTATCCCCTGGACGCCCTTTGATACCGCAAGTTTAGAGAAGCTCTTAGCGTCAGGTCAGCCTGTCTTTGTTTCCTTCACGGCCAGCTGGTGCATCACGTGCAAAGTGAATGAGCAGGTCACCTTTCAGAGCGATGAGGTGCGCAGATTCGTAGAGAATCGAGGCATTCATATGGTAGTGGCCGATTGGACCCGCAGGGACGCTGCCATAACGCAGTTTATGCAGCAGTATCAGCGCATCAGTGTGCCTTTTTACTTGTTTTGGACAGGTGGTCAGAGGCAGCCTGTTGTTCTTCCTGAAATTTTAACCCCGCAAATATTTATGAACGCTATTCAGAAGCATCAGGATAAGGAGGAGAAGATATGACAAAGTTATTCATGGCTCTTGCGGCCGTAGTGGCAACCTTTGGTTTTGCAGAGGGCATTTTGGCCAAAGTTCAAACTGGGCAGGCCGCACCAGAATTCTCGCTTCCAGCTCATGACGGCAAGACTTACAGCTTGTCGGACTTTAAGGGAAAGCACGTAGTGCTGGAGTGGTACAACCAGGACTGCCCCTATGTGAAAAAGCAC
>CAYRIE010000025.1:0-13464 GCA_964424215.1 uncultured Pseudobdellovibrionaceae bacterium | reverse complement strand
GAGTCTTCTACGAAGCGGTCCCCTCGGCTAACAAACTCCTCGTGATTCCAAATGTTGGTACCAATGAGTTTCAGCTCTTTGATGGAATTGTAGGCCAAAGTGGGCGCAATTTGGCCTGCAGCTCGAGGCGTGTCGGGAATGAACAAAGCTTCAAAATCAACAATCGGCTTGAGCAAATCCCGAGGCGGCTGGTTGCGGGCTGAGCGGCTGGGATGGGCTTCATTCCACTGGTTTAAAAGCTGCCGGTACTCCGCAAGGCGGTCTTCAACGTAGTAGGTGCCTACGAGCTTTTTAACTACATCGTTAAAGTCTGTTGCCCCTGACGGGTAGGACTGGGCGCCGGCAATGGTGCCGCCCCGAGCGAGCACTTCGTCCCAAAACAGGTTGGCATACTCTATGCCGTAGGGGTCATTGGGAAACAACAGAGCAAAGCGCTTGAGTCCCTGCTCGTCCATGGCGATGCGGACCAAGTGCTGAACCTGCATCTGACTTGTCATAGCATTTCGGAAAACATAGGGTCCAGCCTCTGTCAGGCCGGCTTTTTGCGAAAGTCCGATGTTGGGAACGCCCAGTTCATTGGCTTTGGAAGCTACGGCCACCGCGGTCTTACTGAGCAGGCTTCCGATAATCGCCACCACATGGTCCTCTGTGACCAGTTTTTCAACAGCCCGCCTTGCGGCATCGGGGTTACCTTCGCTGTCCACCACGGCCAGAGTGTACTCTGAACCCCTGTCACCAAAGGTATTTAAGGCCAGCTGCACGCCGTGCAGGGTGCGCTCACCAATTCTTGCCATGGGTCCTGATAAAGGAACAACCAGCCCAATTGTTTTCGGTTCCACTTTGCGGCGCGCCTGGATCTGCTCAATGATCTCCTGGGCGTGTTCAGCATACTGACTTGAGGGAGCCAGAGCTCTTGCCTCCTGCAAAACACTCATCGCACGGCCATAGTCGGCCTGCTCAAATAGGTTCATTCCGTGCAGAAACAAAGCGGGGACGCGGGCCGAGCCCAAGCTGCGATCCCCCGCAGCTTTAGAGAGTTGATCCTCCGTGAGCTGCGATTCGATGATTTCCTGAGTCCTTAGTGCATAGCGATCGCGTTCGGACGCTACAGGATGTTGCTGTGAGATTCTGTGGAAGGTTTTAACTAGGACCAGGCGATCTTCCGTAGTTTCTGATAAGGCCTCAGCATAAATATCCCAAGCCTCAGCCTTCAGCTCATCCGGGATCTTGCCATCATCCAAAGCAGGTTGAACAGCCGACAGGGCCTGCTGGGGCTGGCCTGCCTTTATATAAGAGCGCCCCAGCTTAACACGTGCGACGGACTCGACATCGCTTCGGAACGACCAGGTGAGAATCCATTCGTAGGCGCGCTGGGCTTCCGTGGCTCGCCCCGTATCCGTCAGTATGTCACCCATCAAAAGCGCAGCTTTGTCCGCTACAGCGGAGTTGCTATGCTCTTTGACCAGGGAGTTTAGAATTTTAAGTGCCGACTGAGGCTGGGACTTTCGCAGCTGCACGGCGCGATCATACTCTTGCTGCACGCTCTGGGTCGCCGGTGGCGGGGCCTGTTTGACGGGAGCTGTGGAACAGCTGGAAAGGCCCAAGGCAAAAAGCCAGTAGCAAAATGCAAATCTCATGATGTTATCCTTTGGTACTTACGCCGGTCTTTTTTAATTTTTCCTTAAACCTCACGATTTGTGAACCCTGATCTGCCGAAGAGCGCAAACCCTCCAGTAGCTTCTTCTCTTCCGCGCTCCATTGGTCGGGCACATCAATCATCACTCGTACCAACATATCACCTTGAATGTTGCGGGCACCGAGCTGGGGGAAACCCTTGCCCTTGAGCCGGAAGGTCTTTCCACTGCCTGTGCCCGGAGGAATTTTAAGTTGCGCTTTGCCGTACAGCGTCGGGATTTCGACCTCCGTCCCCAGGGCGCCATCAACAATAGAGAGGGGAAGGTCCATGCGGACGTTGTTGCCATCGCGCTCAAAAAGATCATGCGGCTTAATGTGAATAAGGACAAACAGATCACTGGTGCTCTGGCCGCCCTCTCCCTGATCGCCCTCTCCGCGGAGTTTAAGCTTTTGTCCGGATTTGACTCCGGGTGGGACCTGAACCGCCAGCTTGGCCGTTTCACTGGCCCCAGCGCGCTGTCTGACAAAGTGAATGGTGGGTTGGGCGCCGCTAGCAGCCTCTTCCATGGTGATCTGCAAATTGTACTGCAAATCGCGGGGCCGCGCCCGCTGTGCGCCTCGGAAGCCAGCCGCACCGCCACCTGCTGCAGCCCCTGGACGGAACAAGTCTTCAAAAATGTCCCCGAAAAGATCCTGAAAGCTCTCGCCCGCAGCTCCACGTGGGCCTCGGCCTGCGCCTCGAAATCCGCCGAAGGGATCGCCTGAGAAGCCCCCCCTTGCGCCGGTGGCGCCGAACTGATCGTAGATTTCGCGTTTCTTCGAATCTTTAAGAACGTCGTACGCTTCAGAAATTTCCTTAAAGCGCTCTTCTGCTTTGGAGTCCCCTGGATTTCGGTCGGGGTGAAACTTCACCGCCAACTTACGGTAGGCCCGCTTGATTTCATCGGGCGTAGCCGTGGTGGGCACACCCAGAATCTGATAGAAATTCTTTTTGGGACCTGCCATATCCTCCTAGCCTTCTTCTTGACTGTCCGGAGTGGCGACAACAACCTGCCCCACCCTCAGTACGCGGTCGTGATATTTGTAGGGCTTCTTAAGGACTCGCACGATGTGGCCAGCAGGCACCTCATTGGTCGCCTGAGAGCTAAGGGCCTCGTGAATTCGGGGATCAAACTCTTTGGATGTGTCTTCGCTGATCCCGTGTTTGGTCATAAGACTCAGCAGCTCGGTTCGGGTCAGCTTCATGCCCTTTAAGAACTCTTCCCAGTTTTCTGAGTTAACTTCCATATCCAGTGCGGAGTCAAAAATATCCACAACGCCCAGCAGATCACGGGCGAGCCGCTCGCCGGCAAACTTCAAAAGATCAGAGCGCTCTTTAATGGCCTGTCTGCGGTAGTTTTCAAATTCAGCTCTAAGATACAAAAGATCCTTTTCCAAGGCTTGGATCTTCTCCTGCGCTTCATCGGCGGGCGCCACCGCCTCTGCTGCTTGGGGCTCCTCCTGAGGTGGGGTGCCGTTCAGATCAAACTCTTGCGGTTCCTTTTTTTCGTCTTCCGACAAGGCGGTCCTCCTACGGTCAAAAATGCCAAAACAAGCGCAAAATCTTACCGGATATACTCTAAAATGGGAACGAGTCCGGGACTGTCAAGGTGAATAGGCCCGTGCGTCAACTCGTAGCGGGCTTTATACAAACAGGCGCGACAAAACGGTGTTGAGCAGCATCCTTCCTTGGGGCGTCAGATGCAGCCGTTGATCACTTAGGTTCATCAGGCCATCGGTCTGTAGATCGCGGACGAGGGGTATTAGCTGCGAGTGAGCCGTTTCTCCAAATCTGTCCACCAGCTCCTTTTGTGTAAACCCTTTCACCTGGCGAAGTGAGGTGTGAACAAAATCGATAAGGGCCTGCTCCCGAGTCAGATCCTCTCTTTGCTGGCCGCCATAAACTTCTTCAAAAGTTCTGCCCTTAAGGCTGCCCACCCATTTTTCGTAGCTAGCCAGAGAGGATGCATTCCAGAATCTGGTACCCCAAGGCCCCCGCTCAGGTAGGTAGCTGTGGCTGCTCATGCCAAGACCCCAATAGGCGCCGCCTTGCCAGTAGATCTGGTTGTGCAAAGAGCTGTAGCCGTCACGGGCTAGATTTGAAATTTCGTAAGGCTCAAGTCCAACGGCGGCTAACTTTTCGACCACCCGAAAGTACATTTCCGCCTGCGTTTCGTCACTGGCTCTTCCCTTTTGCAAAATGTGATTCGGAGGCAAGGTGAGGTTGTAGGTGCTCACATGAGGGGGCTTAAGTCCGCTGAGCACATCTAAATCTTTTTCTAGGTCTTGAAGAGTCTGATAAGGCAGGCCATAGAGCAAATCCGTTGTAAAGTTCACGCCTCTGGAGGCCAAAAGTTCCAGAGTCGCCAGGGAATCTTTGGGTGAGTGCTCACGCCCTAGGGGCTTCCACAGGTGGTCCTGAAATGTCTGGGAGCCCACGCTGTATCGAGTGACGCCCGCATCGAGCAGGCGATCTAGTTTATCAGAACTCAAGGTTCCCGGGTTGATCTCAAGGGTGACTTCGCTTAACAATTGAAGAGACAGTCCAAGGCTTTCAACATCGTCCATAAAGGACTGGATCTCGGAGGATTGTAAAAGGCTGGGTGTGCCCCCGCCAAAATAAACAGTGTGAAGTTCGTAGGGCTCCAGATGCGGAAGGGCCCACCTGAGCTCTTCCTTCACCCGCGCCATATAACTACGAGCCGCTTCGTTGTCAGTCCAAGCTGTCGTGGCGAAATCACAGTAGGTGCACTTCTGAAGGCAAAAAGGAATGTGCACATAAAGGCCAAGTTTCATAGGAGTGGGTATGCCATTGAAGTACAAACTTGACAACGGACTTGGCGTACTGCTGTGGGAGAGTCGCCGATCACCGGTGATCTCTGCGCAGGTGTGGGTTCGCAACGGCAGTATAGATGAAAAGCGTGGTCAGGAAGGTCTGAGCCACTTTCTCGAACACCTTGTGTTTAAAGGCAGTGAGAAGTACGGCGTGGGAGAAATCGCCCAGAAAGTGGAGGGAGCAGGCGGCGAGCTAAACGCGTACACGTCCTTTGATCAGACCGTCTACTATGTCAATATTTCAAGTGCTCTCGGTGAGGTCGCACTGGATGTTCTCTCCCAGATGGTCGGCGCACCTTTGTTTGATCCCGAAGAGGTTGAGAACGAACGCGGTGTAATTCTTGAGGAAATCAAGCGCTCAGATGATAGCCCATCTCGGCAGGCCAGCCGTTTGCTTTTTGAAACCAACTACAAAAAGCACCCCTACCGGCGCCCCGTGCTCGGTTATGAGAGAGTGATAGAAAACATCCCCGTGCCAGACATTGTTGAGTTTTATGAGTCCCGCTACACGCCTCAGAACATGACTCTGGTGATAACGGGTGATTTCCGCATACCGGCGATGAAATCAAAGGTGGAGCACTACTTTGGCGGCCTTAAAAGGCGCAAAGCCACCCTGCGCCCAAAATTTGAGGAGCCCGAGCAGCTGCGTCCTCGACTGGAAGTTCGAGAGACGTCTTTCCAAGAGGACATGGTGTTTACGGCATGGAAGATCCCGGGGTTCCGTCACAAAGACACGCCCGCTCTAGATGTGTTGGGACTCGTGCTTGGCCAGGGTGAGTCCTCGCGGCTTTACCAAAGGGTTCGACTGGAGAGCTCTTTGGTCAAAAGCATCGGCTGCTCATCTTACACACCCTCGGATCACGGCCTGTTTGCAATTTCAACCAACATGATTCGCTCCAAGATGCCAGAGGCGCTTCACTCCATACTGGAAGTGCTTGAGGAGTTCTACGCCGAAGGTCCGACGAAAAAAGAAGTTGATAAGGCCGTTCTGCAGATCAGCTCTGAGGAGATCTACTCTTTTGAAACAGCAGAAGGCCTCGCAAACAAGGCAGGCATGGGCCAGTTTTACCACCGCGATCCCGAGTACCTGAAGAGCTATATGCAAAAGATTGCCGGGGTTACTGAGCGAGACCTTATTCGAGTGGCCAAAAAATATTTGATTCCAGAAAAGATGTCGGTGAGCGCGTTGATGGGGCCGGGAGCTGATGCCTACCGTCCGGTACTTAAAAAGTACATTAAAAGCTACCGCAAGACCTATGAGGCCCTAAAGCTCCCACCCGTGGCAGCTGAGATAGCACCAGCGCGAAAAGTTCCGGTCGTAAAGATCACCTCAAGCAAACCCCAGCTTCAGGAGTACCAACTCTCAAATGGCATCAAGCTCTATCATCAGAACGACACTTCGTTGCCGATTTTCTCCGTGAAGGCGGGCTTCCGCGGCGGCTCTTACACGGAATCGGGCCTTCAGGGACAGTCCGACATGATGAGTAGGCTTTGGGCGTCCGGGGGAGCAGAGTTCTCCGAAAAGCAGATTTCTGAAGCCATGGATTCGACCTCGTCAGGACTCTCTAGCTTTGGTGGCCGCAACACCAACGGGCTAACTTATGGCGGACTCTCCGGGTTCTTCTCAAGAACGCTGCCCTATTTCATGGCTTGCTTAACCGAACCTACGTTCCCTGAGCTGCTTCTGGAGCGGGAGCGATTTCAGCTTCTTGAGTATCTGAAATCCCGAGCGGATCAACCTCAGCACCGGGCGGCTCTGGCCTTTCATAAATTGATGTTCGGAGATCATCCCTATGGGCGGGACGTTGTGCCCTCAGAAGAATCCCTCCAGCAGATGGACGCTCCGGCTCTTCGAGAATTCTACCAGCAAATATTTTCCACCTCAGGCATGTATGTGGCGACCGCAGGTCGTCTGAATTTGGACCGCCTCATGGCAGAGCTTGAAAAGATTCCCGCTGCCTACGCTAAGACTGCCAAGGTTTTGGGGGTGACGGAGCTGCAGCGAGACCACTTGGAATTTATGGAAATGGACAAAGAGCAGACCCACCTGATCTTTGGATTTCGTGGCACCAAGATTATGGACGAAGACCGCTATGCGCTCTCTGTCCTTCAAGGCGTGCTGTCAGGTCAAGGGGGTCGGCTTTTTATTGATTTGCGCGATAAAAATTCGCTAGCGTACACCGTCTCTCCAGTTCGTATGGAGGGTGTGGACGCAGGCTACTTCGGAGCTTACATAGCCTGCTCTCCCCACAAAGCTGAAAAGGCGCTTGAGATGATGAAGTCCCAGTTTGAGCGCCTCTGTATTGAGCGAGTATCGACAGCCGAACTGGAGCGCTCTAAAAAGTACCTCATGGGCCGCCACGATCTGGATCTACAGCGAACCTCCGCTAAGACGAGCAGCGTGCTTTTTAACGTGGTGTACGGACTTTCCCCGCGCGAGGACCAGGAGTTCTTGCGCAAGGTTCAGGCCGTCTCAGAAGAGGACATTCTCCGGCTCAGTCAAAAGCTCTTTACGAGGCACCACGTCGTCTCAGCTGTGGGACGGACGGCGCCCTGGTAAGCCAGCTTTTATAGAAGCTATTAGTGAGACTTTGGATGGCCCCGTCCAAAGGCTCTTTCAATACCCACCATCTACGGAAATTTGCAATTTTCGCCGATTAACTTGGTAGAATTAAGAGGATGCAGGGCTATAGGCGCTGCGATGGAGGGGCTATTGAGTCGTCACGTTACCAGCCACGAACTCATTGCCGATTCCAGAGGCTTTTTTGAAGAAGTTGTATCTGAGGCTCTGGATCGAAAGAAAATTAAGATTCAGCCGGTGGTCTCCAACTACTTGGTGGACCTGCTGAAACGCTACCTCATCACTGAGAACCTTTTTGACTCCGAGGATGGGTCGGGACGCAAACGGCGATCCACGCTAGCTGAAATGTTTCTAAAATCCTCCCACTTAAGTCCCGCGCAAAGAGTGGAGACCCTTAAGCGTCTGGGAGATACCTCCCTTTACATCAGTGGGTTTTTCGCTCCCTCTTTGCAGCGCAAGGTAGTGGATGTGAGCTATTACGTGGACATGGGGATGTCAGCTTACGGCACTTTGGCGGAAATGGTGCGCGAGGACACCTTCGCTGCCGTTTATTCCGAGATGGAGCGAAAGTTCACCGAATTTGTGGACGCTTTTTCATTTATCAGCCTTCAGACCATGTCGCGCCAACCGGCTGACCTGATGACCCTTTTTTCCCTGTATTTGGAGACTGGTTCCGAATGGGCCCACCAGGAGATCCTCAAGCAAGGCGTGGTCCCGCCAAGCTTCCCCAAGGCTTCAGGGGAGAACGGTTAAACCCTCTTAATATCAACCAAGGGGCTCAGTCATCCCTCGACAAGAGTGGCAAGGCTGGCTATTCTGACTCCGTATGTTTAGCCTGAGCTTTCTTGAAATGGTCGCCATTGCAGTGATCATTCTAATCTTTGTAGGTCCCAAACAACTTCCCGAGGTGGCCCGAACCATCGCGCGGTTCCTGAATGAATTTAAGCGAACAACTTCGGAGTTTTCTGAGTCCTTCTACAGCATTCGCACTGAGGTGGCCAAAACCTTAGATCAGTCCCGCGAGAAGATCGAAGAGCAGGTGGGTTTTAAAGACCTTCAAGAAGAGGTCCAAGGTCTGAGCGAGGAAGTTTCGAGCCTAGAAGAAAAAGAACCCAAGCCATCGCCAGAGCCTACCCCAAAGCTAAGTGAAAAGGACGAGCCAGGGGAGTCCAGCACTTGAGCGCCGCCGAGTCAGCCGAGACCACTCTTTTAGATCACCTGACGGAACTCAGGCAGCGCTTGATTCGGTCGGCATTGGCCGTGATGGCTACCACCATCGTGTGCTGGATTTTTAGCGAGCAAATCTTTGATATCGTTCGCGCCCCCATCGTTAAGGTGATGTCGGCCAATAATTTTGGCGAGGGCTTGGTGTTCACCGCTCCCATGGACAAATTCATGGCCCACCTAAAAGTGTCCCTGTTCGGAGGCATCGTGCTCAGCTGCCCGATATGGCTTTACCAGCTATGGCAGTTTGTGGCTCCAGGCCTTTATAAAGAAGAGCGCCTTTATGGCAAAGTTTTTGTGCTGGCAGGCTCTGCGCTCTTCTTGCTCGGGGTCAGCTTCGTTTATTTCTTGGTCTACCCGCTCACCTTTGATTACCTCCTCAACTTCGGCGGCGGAGTCGATCGGCCCATGATCACCATTGACCATTACTTAAGTTTTTTCTTTGTCACGACTCTGGTGTTTGGTTTGGCCTTTGAGCTTCCTTTGGTTTTATCTCTGCTGGGCGCTATGGGAATCATCACTAAGGATTTCATGCGAAGTAAGCGCCGGTATGCCGTGGTGGTGTTAGCTATTTTGTCAGCTTTGATCACCCCGCCCGATCTGATCAGTATGATCATGCTACTCATTCCCCTTATGGGGCTTTATGAAATTTCCATTTTGTCCGTAGGATTCTTTGAGAAAAGGAGGCCGGGTGGAGAGAACCTGGATTCCCCATAAGGATTTAAAGGACTTTTCTTCGGCGCGGTACACGGCCATTATAAGTGACTTGCATCTTTGCGAGGCTGAACCCGTGCACCGCAAGTACCCCCTCTGGAAGAAATATAAAACCCGGCAGTTCTTTTTCGATACAACCTTTAAGGATTTTCTTTCCCAGATCGAAGCCATGTCCAAGGGTGAATCGATCGAGCTTGTGTTCAACGGTGACACCTTCGATTTTGACAGTGTCACCAAGACTCCGGAAAGCCCCCCCTATAGACTTAGCCGCATTGAGAAAACTCGCGGCATGTTCACCGAAAACGATAAGTCGGTATTTAAAATTCGCACCATTTTGAATGACCACCCCATTTTTGTGAACGCCCTGAGAGAGTTCATCGGGCGGGGACATAGGGTGGTGTTTGTTCTTGGAAATCATGACCTAGAGCTGATTTGGCCGGACGTTCAGCGCCTGGTGCAAAAGACCATATGCCCTCGGCCTGAGCTGGCTGAAAATATCCGTTTCTGTGAGTTTTTCTACATTAGCAATCAGGACACTCTTATTGAGCACGGACACCAGTATGATCCCTACTGCCGCGCGGAAGATCCGATTCACCCGTTCGTACTCAGATACAACCGCATCGAAATCAAAATCCCATTTGGCAACCTGGCTTGTCGCTACATGATCAACGCGATGGGCTTTTTCAACCCGTACACCGAGAGCAATTACATAATGTCGATCAGGGAGTACGCCAAATTCTTCTTCCGTTACATTGCCAGGGCCCAGCCGCTTCTGATTCTAACGTGGCTTCGCGGTGCCACCTGGACCATGTTGCACACCTTGCGTGACCGCCTCCGGGTGCCGCTGAAAGATGCCATGGTGGTTGAGGAAAGAATTGAAGAGATTGCGAGCAGGTCCAACACGAAGGCCCGTGTGGTGCGAGAGCTTCGTGAACTTGCGGTGCCTTCGGCTGCATCTCAGCCCCTACAGATCGCGCGTGAGCTCTGGTTGGATCGGGCGGTCATTGTTTTGATCTTCTTTTTGCTCTGTTTTCAGGGCCTGATCCTTGTGAAGCAAGTCTTTGAGCTGTCGTTTTTCTGGCTGTTCATACCTCTGCTGCTGTTTACGCCGTTTTTTATTTTTTATTCGGCCTCCTTTCAGTCCAAGGTGGCCAGCTACAAAGAGCCCACAGAGAATATTTTGGCCACGGCCGGTTATCTGACCGGCACCCGCCGGGTGGTGTATGGCCACACCCACATAGTGCGTCATGAAATCATAGGTCCCATCGAGCATCTCAACTCGGGAACCTGGTCCCCGGCCTTCAAGGACGTTGAATGCACAGGCGTCATGGAGCTAAAAACTTTTGTCTGGATTCAGCCCCGTGAGCGTTCCCAAGAGCGCAAGGCCTCTATGTATGTGATTCGAAACGGAAAAGCCGTGCCTTTTCTCCACAACACCAAAGGCCGGGCCGCCGTTTAACGCGCAGGGCCCAAGGCTCACCTACAATTAAATGGCATCTGAACGCCCAAAAATTTTGTCATCCGCCAGGTCTTAGTCTATTGTTTGGAGAAACTTCAAACGGGCTAGGAGGATTCATGGCTGAAGTTCTTGTTGTGACCAGCAAAGTAAAAAAGTTCATTAAAGAAAAGGGAGACTGCAATACGTCTTCTGAGACCGTTGAGACCCTGAGCAAAGCCATTGAGCGGCTCTGTCTTAAAGGTATTGAGAACGCTAAGTCCGATGGCCGCAAGACGGTTATGTCTCGCGACATCGTTATTGATCATCTGTAGAAGCCCCTTTCAGGAGGCTTTGGAATTGATCCCAGTTCAAAGTGGGAACTCCTAGGCTCTGGGCCTTGGTTAGCTTGCTGCCAGGGTCTTCGCCAGCCACCAGATAGTCAGTCTTTTTGCTGACACTTGTGGACACCTGCCCGCCCAGGGACTCAATCAGATCTTTGACCTGGTCGCGGGCCTCCGGAAGAGCCCCGGTGATTACAAATCTCTTTCCGCTCAGGCTTTGGTGGGCTGACTTGGCTTTTGGGGCCGGCCAGCTCACGCCAAGGCGTTGGAGCTCCTCGATTTCACGTTTCATTTTAGGTTCCGCTAGGCCGCTTTGCAGGCTTTCGGCGACTTTAGGTCCAATGGACTCAACCTGGGTGAGCTCTTCCGTGCTGGCTTCAGCTAGTCTCTCTATCGAGCCAAAGTGAGCTGCCAGAATTTTTGCTGTCTGCTCGCCCACAAACCGGATACCCAGAGAGTAGATGAACCGGCTCAGGGTCGTCTCCTTGCTCTTTTCGATGCTCGCTAAAAGCCGATCCACCGAGCGCTCACCTTGGCGCTCCAGAGACAACAAATCCTCGGCCGTCAGGCGGTAAAGGTCCGAGTACTTTTGAACCAAGCCTCGGTCCACAAGTGTACTCACCAGCCGCTCACCCAAATGATCGATGTTCATGGCCCGCCTGGAGACAAAATGCACGATCGACTCTTTCACTACGGCAGGGCAGAGAACGTTTAGGCAGCGGTAAGCCACTTCATCCGGCATTTTGTGAGCCGGGGAGCCGCACTCAGGGCAGTTTTCTGGAAAGATAAACGCCTCTGCGGCCTTGGGCCGCTTTTCCAGTACGACTCGCACGATCTCGGGAATGACGTCCCCTGCTCTGCGCACCACCACGGTGTCACCAACGCGAACGTCTTTGCGCTGGAGCTCTTCATAATTGTGAAGGGTGGCGTGGGTGATAGAAACTCCGCCCACGAACACGGGCTGCATCACAGCAACAGGAGTGAGAGCGCCGGTTCGTCCGACTTGAATTTTGATCTCTTCGACCGTCGTAAGGCCTTCCTCGGGTGCGTATTTGGCCGCCGTGGCCCAGCGCGGACTGCGCGCAATGAAGCCCAGCTCCTCTTGTTGTCTAAAAGAGTCCACTTTAGCGACCATGCCATCGATTTCAAAAGGCAGCCGCTGGCGCAGGCTCTGAAGCAGCTCATAATACGCTGTGATTCCCTCTGCACCTTTCACCACTCCGCTTAAAGGGCGCTGGATCACATCCGCGTAGGAGAAAAACATCTCTTCAGAATCATTTTGGGCCCGCTCTTTCCAGTAGGCCAAAGTAGCTTCAAACTCCTCAGCCTTAAACTGGGTGAGGGTTGGCAGCCCCGCCTGCCGAAGCCATTTTTCGAACTCACTTTGGCTAGCCGGGGTCAGGCCGGTGAGCACACCCGGGCCATAGGCGAACATTTTTAAGGGGCGACTGGCAGCGATCCGGGGATCGAGCTGTCGAATGGTGCCCGCGGCCGCATTGCGCGGGTTGGCAAAAGTCTTTTCTCCCCGCTCCTCTTGGAGTTCGTTCAGACGTTGAAAGTCCTTTTTTAGCAACAGGATCTCGCCGCGCACCTCCACCAGCGGCACAGCCGGCTCGATCGTCAGCGGAATCGACCGGATGGTTCGCACGTTAGAGATGACACTTTCGCCCACCTGACCATCGCCCCGGGTGAGGGCCTCAACGAGATTTCCATCTTCGTAAATGAGCTCGATGCTCAGGCCATCAAATTTGGGCGAGCAGTGGTAGGAAATCTCTTCAAGATCCAGCTCGCTCCGAAGGCGCAGGTCAAAAGCCTGGAGGTCTTCTGCCGAGAAGCTGTTACTTAAAGAGAGCATGGGGCGCCGATGACTTTTTTGCACAAACTGAGGAACGGGGGCTCCGCCCACGCGTTGAGTGGGCGAGTCCTGTGGTACCGGCTCCTTGGAGGCAGCTTCTAGCGCCACCAGCTCAGCAAATAATCGATCGTATTGATCGTCGGGTATGGTTGGCTGATCAAGAACATGGTAATTGTAGTCGTGTTCACGTAGGACACGACGAAGTTCTTGGAGCCGGGCAGCTGAGTCCGAGGGTGCTCTTGGCATACATCGTGTTTAATGTCCCGCCCACTTTTGGTCAACAAAGGTGCTGAATTTAGAACTGGAGAGTTTATGGTGACCTTGGAAAATGTAAAGAAAGTTGCTGAGCTGGCGCGGCTCAAACTCACCGAGGATGAGCTAACCAGCCTTGCAGAGCAGCTTACAAAGATCCTTAAAACCTTTGAAACGATCTCGGAGGTACCCACGGATGGAGTTGAACCCTTGGTAACTCCCGTGAGCATTCAGGCGTCGCTACGTGAGGACAGCCTCCTTGAGCATTATGACACCGAAAAGCTCTTAGAAAATGCCCCCGATAAAATGGGATCACTTGTACGCGTTCCTCCAGTTGTCTAGAAGGGAAAAGACTCATGGACTTATTGCAAAAAACTGCCAGCGATCTAGTTAGGGATCTGAACTCCAAGAAAATCTCGGCGCTGGAACTAACTGACTTTTACTTAGGCCGCATCGAAAAACACAACTCCTCCCTCAATGCTGTTTGTACGGTGAACCCGGCAGCACGAGAGGCTGCTCAGAAGATTGATGAGCTTCGGGCCAAGGGTGA
>CAYRIE010000024.1:0-14051 GCA_964424215.1 uncultured Pseudobdellovibrionaceae bacterium | reverse complement strand
CGCCAGTACTCTGGCGCATCGTCAGTGTAATCAACACCCAGCTCGAAGAGCCCTCGGCCCAGGGGCTTGGTGCGGGCTACGTGACCGATAATGTCTAAGTTCATCATCGCTATTTCCAAGCTGATCTTTTGATTTAGAAGCGGCTCAAGGGTCAAATTGGACCTGAGATTTCTGGCCAACAAATCCTGCCGGTCCAGGATGATTAGAAACCCGGAAGAGGAGGCATCCACCAAGGCTCCACGACTGGCAATCAGCTGATACTGCTCCAGGGCTGTGATATGGACCACTTCAATCGCATCTAGTTCCCACCTGGGCTGTATCCGTCGCTCTGCTCCCATTGATCACTCCTTGTGTTTAGCTCATCGGCAAACACGGACCAAGGTTGAGCAGTTTTCCCATCAGAAGGTTTTAGTCTCAATTTGAGGCGGAAGGGAGGAAAGGGGAAAGTCTAAAGCTGGTGTGAAGATCTCTGGCCACTTGGGAAGCCTGCCTGCCGTAATATCCATCATGCGCTCAAGGGGTGCTTTAGCCGCCTGAAGCAAGTGGGGCGCTAGCTCCACCCGGGGTGACAGATTCTTTAGAGCCTGGTGAATTTTCTCAAGGGAGTTGAGCTTCATGTAAGGGCAGTTGTTGCACTCGCACGAGGGGCTCACGGGAGCCGCGATGAACTCAGCGTCCGGCCGCAGCCTGCGCATCTGATGGAGGATGCCGGGCTCTGTGGCCACGATGAACTTGCGGTAATGGCTCTGCCGTTCCGCCTCTTGGAGCAGTTTGGATGTGGAGCCCACAACGTCCGCAAGTGCCAGCAGCGGCTCCTCACACTCCGGATGGGCCAGGACCAGAGCATCTGAGTGCTCTTGTTTCATGTCAAATAAGCGCCTTACAGAAAAGAGCACGTGCACTTCACACTGTCCCGGCCAAAGCTCCATGGGTCGATTGAGCTTCTTGCTTAAAAAGCGGCCCAGGTTCTGATCTGGTCCGAACAGGATCTGCCGGTCTTTAGGGATACTGCCAATCACTTTTTCGGCATTGCTCGATGTGCAGATCACGTCTGATAGTGCCTTCACCTCAGCACTGCTGTTCACATAGGTTACAGCCAGGGCGTTAGGATGCTTTAGGCGCCACTTTAAAAACTGATCGGCAGGGGAGTCGTGCACCAAGGAGCAGCCCGCCGCAAGGTCAGGAACCAGCACGGTTTTTTCAGGAGAAAGAATCTTCACGCTTTCTCCCATAAAGACCACGCCCGCCAGGAGCACAACGGGAGCCCGACTGTTCTGACCCTGCTGAGCCAGAAAAAGGCTGTCCCCGCAGGCGTCGGCCAGATCTTGAATGGGGCCGTCTTGGTAGTAATGGGCTAAAATTAGAGCGTCGTGCTCTTTCTTGAGCCTCTGAATGTCCTCAATGAGTCTTTCGCTCAAGCCTGTCCACCTTTGAGTTTGGAAATCAGAGCTTTAGAGAGTGTTTTAAAACTCTCCATCACACCCTCCCCAGTCTGAGCTTTGGCTTCATAGTCAGGGGCGTTGTAACGGTTCAATGCGGCTCGAAGCTCCGCCACCGAGGCCACCTTCGGTAGGTCCCGTTTATTGTACTGAATCACAAGTGGAATTTTCTGGATGTCATAGCCGTGCTGTTCCAGATTGCGCTCCAGGTTCCTCAGGGACTGGATGTTCTCTTCCATGCGGTCCAGCTGAGAGTCAGCAACGAACACCACGCCGTCCACGTTGGTAAGCAAAAGCTTACGGCGATGATCCATAGCCTCTTGGCCCGGCACGGAGTACAGGTGAAATCTCACACTGAGCCCGCGCCACTTTCCCGCCGCCACGGGCAAAAAGTCAAAAGTCAGAGTGCGCTCCGGATTGAAGTCGAACTCTTCCAGATCGGACTTCTCAGGGCCTGCAATCTGATCGTACACCCATTTAACGTTGGTTGTTTTGCCCCCAAGGGAAGGTCCGTAATAGACGATTTTGCAGTGCAATTCTTTGGATTCATGATTTATCAGCGCCATCAAAGCTCCACGCGATTCTCCAGGGCTCGTCCCAGAGTCCTGTTGTCAATAAAGTCGATATCACTTCCCAGGGGAACGCCGTGAGCTATTCTGGAGACGCGTACGCCAAGAGTGGAGAGCTCTTCCACCAAATAAAGCACCGTGGTGTCGCCCTCGAGATCTGGATCCAGAGCTAAGATCACCTCTTCCACCGGAGTCTCTTCTGACTTTGATCTTCGGATACGATCCATGAGTTCGGCAATCTTTAAATCTTCCGGCCCTATGCCCTCTAAGGGAGATAGGGAGCCATGCAGAACATGGTAGCGCCCATGAAAGGCGCCAGAGCTCTCGATGCGATCGATATCCGAGGGCTCTTCCACGACGCACAAAAGGCGTGGACTTCGTCGTGCGTCCAAGCAGAAATAACAAGGCCCGTCATTGTCGGTGAAGTTAAAACATTGAGGACAGTCGTGCACCCGCTCTTCCACTTGAGCCAGGGACTCCCTCAGCCGCTGAGAGTAGCCTTTGGTTCGCAGGATCATATAAGCCAGCCGCTGCGCCGTTTTAGGTCCAACACCGGGAAGCTGGCAAAGTTCGTGGACGAGTTTTTCGACCGAGGCGATCTTAAGCATCTTAGGTCATTCCGGGAAAGTTCAGCCCGCCGGTGACCTGGGACATTTGCTCATCGCTGTCTTTTTTTGCTTGGCCCAAAGCTTCGTTCACCGCCGTGAGGATCATATCCTCTAGCATCTCCTTGTCTTCCGGTGAAATCACCTCTGGGTTGATTTCCACCTTGAGGATTTTGTTGCTACCGTTGACGGTCACCTGAACGCCGTCGCCGCCTGAGCTTGCTGTGTAGCTTTTGGTAGCCAGTTCCTCTTGAAGGCGCTTGATCTTAGCTTGCATCTGGTTGGCTTGCCGCATGAGGGCCTGCATTCCGCCTTTCATGAATTGTTCTCCTTAATCGACACGATCCGTGCGTTGAGATTTTTCTTAAGCTCTTGAACCAAAGGATGCCTGTCCGCTGCCTGTTCGGCACTCTTTTTTTGCACCAACTCTTGATCGCGCAGTGATTTTTTGAGGGAGGGGCTGGTCGGTCCATCTTCGCTATGGATGTCCACTTTTAGTTCGAGATCTTTCTGCCAAAGAGTTTTCACGAAGGATTCGATGCGCGCTTTGTTGTCGGCCTCTCGCAACTGATCTCGCAAAAACTGAAGCTTTGGCCCAACTTCAAGCACAAGCTGAGTGCTCGTGATCTCTTTGACCGAGGCATTCTCCAAGAGAGCACCCAAAAAGCCATTGGACTTTTTAACCTGTTGAACCAGGTCGTACCAGGGTCCCGAGCCCGCGGGCCGAGAGGGGGCAGCCTCCGGGGTTGGCGGGGGCTGCTGAGTTGAGGCAGCTCTAGGTGCGGGCTGCGGCGGCGCCTCTGGCCTTTCCGGCTGCCTTGGGGCAGTGGGTTTTGGGGCGGGCGCCGGAGAAGAGGCGGCCTTGACCTGGGGCCCTCCCTGACGGAGCAGCTGTTCAATATGCTGCACTCTCGGAGCTTGAACCATCTTGAGCAAAAGCATTTCCAGCACCAATTGGGGCTGTGAACTTTTCTGCAAATCAAGGGCGCCCTTTAGAGCCATGTCAAAGAGCAGGTGGATGTCTTCGGGCGTGAGCTGCTCCCCAAGTTTTTGCAGTCTGTCTACATCTGAGGGGGGGACCTCTAAAAAGTCCACGGAAGCTAAGTCTGGTTGCAGCTTTACCAACAGAAGGTTTCTAAGGTCGCGCAAAAGATCCTGTAGATAAATTTTAGGCTCAGCACCTGCCTGGTGAAGGCTCTTAAGGACGTCAAACAGCGCCGCCCGGTCGCGGGTGCAAAGGGCTTCAAGCCCGGCTGCGATCAACTCAAAACTTGTCAGTCCGAGCGCGGCGATGACTTCATCGCGAAGAACCCGGCCCTCGCCCGCTGTGATGACCTGCTCGAGAAGACTTTGGCTGTCCCGCATGGAGCCGCCCGATTGTTGAGCTAGGACCCAAAGAGCTTCGGGCTCAGCCTCGACCCCGTCAGCTGCGCAGATCTCCTGGAGCCGCTTAACAATCAGGGGTGTTGCGATGGTGCGAAAGTCAAAACGCTGGCAACGAGATAAAACAGTGTTGGGAATTTTTTGAGCTTCGGTAGTGGCCAGCACGAACACCACGTGAGATGGAGGCTCTTCGAGCGTTTTTAGCAGAGCGTTGAAAGCGCTGGTAGAGAGCATATGAACTTCGTCGATAATGTAAACTTTAAAGCGTCCTGAGGAGGGCATGTGACCGACGGTGTCTCTGAGTTCCCTGATAGCATCCACGCCGTTGTTACTTGCACCATCGATCTCAAGAACGTCAAAACTTCTGCCGGCTGCAATTTCCTGACACTCAGAACATTCATTGCAGGGGACGTTGTCGATAGCATCGGGGCAGCGTAGAGATTTCGCAAAGATCCGCGCCGTTGAAGTTTTACCCGTCCCCCGGGGGCCGGTGAACAAAAGCGCTTGGGGAAGGCGGCCGCTTCTTAGGGCATTAAGGAGTGTTTTGGCCACGTGGTTTTGCCCGACCAATTCTCCAAAGCTTTTAGGACGCCATTTGCGGGCTATGACTTGGTAGGACACTGCCACTCCCACTTTGAGATAAAAAAGTGGCCAGGCGATCCATATCACACAGAGCCATCGTTACCGTTGCTTCCTTCCGGACCTGGCGGGCTTGGCGACGTTTCCGTTGTATGGGACCTGGCCTGGTCCAACATAGCTTTCACGGCAGGGGGGAGCAAGATAATGGCCCGATAGCGCCCAGCATCATTCCTCTAAAACCTGCAGTGCGCGCAGCTCTTCGGACCAGTAGTTATAGGTGTTAAACTCAGGAAAAATCCGTGGAAAAGAGGCGTCCGACCAGCGAGCTGCAATCCAGCTGGCGTAGCGCACCACCCGAAAGGCCCTAAGCAGCTTCAGTGTGCGAAGCTCCACCTGGGGAGCCACTCTGAGGCTCTGATAACCCTCCATCAGTTCATCCAGCTCTTCGGCGTTGCCCTCAGAGGAGAGTAGCATCCAGAAGTCTTGCTCCACTGGCCCGGGCCCGAAGTCGTCAAAGTCCACAAAGGCGAAAACGCCAGCACTGTCCTGAATGAGGTTGCCCCGGTGACAGTCGCCGTGAATCCTCTGAAGACTTTCTATGGGGGGAAGGGCTTCAGCTAGCTCATCAAAGAGATCTTCGGCTCGGCGCACGTATTCCGGCCAGATCTCAGGGGGCACCCAGTTTTGGAGCGTGTCCAAAAAGGCATCTCCGATCACGTCGGGGTGATAGGGAGGGCGGTGCCGGCTGGGACGCTTGGCGCCCACGTTGTGGAGCCGTGCCAGACTCGTACCCACCGCCTTAAGGTCGCCGGGTAAAAACTCCTGGGGCATGCGGCCACGAACCCTGGGGAACACAGCAAAGTAAAACTCTTCGTTCTTCAACAAAGTCTCGCCCTCAAACAAAGGGAGCGGCGCTGCCGTTGCCAGGCCCTCCTGGCCCAGCTCTGCGATGAATTCGTGTTCCTCTCTTAAGGCCGCCTCGGTCCAGCGCCCGGGGCGATAGACTTTGACAATGATTCGGTCCTCGCCCCAAGCTGAGAGCGGCGTTTTCTCCAGGCGTACATCAAACACCCGGTTTTCGTAGGAATTCAGTTGAGAGTACTCGCCCGTGGGGAAAAGCCGTGCACTCTCCAGCACACCCATCAGATGCTCGGGCGTAAGGTGAGTAAAGGATGTGCTGTTTGGGTTAGGGTTCATTAGGTATTCCAATCAATATTTGGTAGAGAATAGGTGGATGGGGCTTTTTTTCAAGAGAAAACCAAAGCAGCAGGCATCGCGGATCGAGCGCCGTGAAATTCTCCAAAAGTACATGGTTGAAATTCAGCGGCGGCCTCAGCGTCGCCAGACTTTGCTGATGGTCGAGCCACGCGGGGAAATCGTTGTTAAATGCGCTTTAACCACCCCCAGTCGAGATATTGAAAGGCTACTTATCACCCATGAAGCCTGGCTCAAAGAGAACTTAAAAAAAGCTCTCGAATATCAGCGCAAATTTCCTCTGAAAGACTTTGCAGACGGCGAGATTTTTCCACTCCTTGGAAAGGATTTAACTTTAAAGTTGCGAGTGGGAAAAGTCTGGCGCGTCCGCAAAGAGACCAGCCACTTGGTGGTGGAAGTACCGCAAAACTTTAAGCAGCTTTACCCCACGCCTCGGGATTTGCGCCAGGAGGGCATGATCCAGATCGGCAAGTACTATAAGAAGGTTGGGGTAGAGATCCTGGGCCAGCGCCTAAGCGAGTGGGCCGAAAAGACTGAGTTGAGGCCGAAAAAGGTGACGTTTCGCAATCAGCGAACGTTATGGGGTTCATGCAACACCAAGGCGCACATCAGTTTGAACTGGAAGATGGTAGCCTTCCCTCAGGAGATTTACGATTACATCCTGGTTCATGAACTGTGTCACATTAGGCACCCAAATCACTCCTCCAAGTTTTGGGCTCATGTAGAAAGGTTTCTACCGGACTACAAGGGGCGCCGGCTGTGGCTCAGGGAGAATCAAAATTTGGTCGATTTTCTCGGTCAGTGACAAAAATTGGCTCCGCTGGGCCAGGGAAGCTCAGAGGGCCGCTGAGGGGTTGGTTTCGTTTTTGCTTATTTGGGGCTTGGTGAGGAGGCCCCACATGTTTGGAAAACAGTTTAAGACCCAACTGATCGCATCACTCGTGCTGTTTGCTATGGCAGCGGGATGCTCGGAGAAGATGTCTTCGCCTCCCCCCCGTCCCGCACCGGACGGTAGTGAGGTGACCGACCCCACGGAATCTGTAGCCCGCTTTGAGGATGAGTCGGATTTCGCCGAAGAAAATTTTATTGCGGACGAGGATAGGCTACCTCCGGACCTAAGAGGAATTCAAATTCGAGGTCCTGAAGAAAGCACTCCGGAGACAGGGCCCCTGGTCACTGAAGAGATCCAAGAGACCCTTATTGAGCCGGCACCTCTGCCGCGCCAGCCAGAACATCCTGTGAACCTGCAATCGACCATGAAAGATGTGAAGCTGCCTGAGGTTGTTTTCGCACAGAACACAATTCACCTTCACCCGTCCTACTCTACGGGCGCCAAGATGAACGAGGAGCTCTACTACACGGACGGCTCCAGCGACGGCCTTATCAGTTACCTGCGGGCCACTTTGAGAAGTGCAGAAGATCAGGCCTTTTCGGGCAGCTTGCACGGCGTACAAATCCATGACCTCGATCGACAGACGGGCAGCCACACTCTCAGCTTTTCTATCCGAGGAAGTTCGCAAAACCAAACTTTCACTGGAGCGGCTGACGCCCACGGCGTTCTTTCCTACAGCCCTGATGGTTCCACAGATTCAGGCCTGTCCGTGAAAGGCATCTGCCTCGATTATTACGATCACTGCCACAACCTGCTCATCCGCGTTCAAAAGGACGAAGGTGGCGGGCTGAGAACAGGATTTATCGTCTATCGTAGAACTCCTGGCTCCGTTGTGCTGGAGGGTTTTTCAGGCTATGCCGCTGGCTCTCCCATGGACCGCTGGAGCACCTTTATCCGGAACACTGAAATTCACAGAACTTCAATTGATGCAGGCCGAGGCGAGACCTCCCTGGTGAACCGAATGCAGTACTTCTCTTTTCGGACCACCGCTGTCGTGTTTGGTGAATCTCGCTTTGACACCGAAATGGAAGTGCTTCGGCCCAACCTGTGTTCGGAGCTGATCCTGGTCAACGGACCCTTAGTGAAATCCTTCGACCGCAACGAATTTCGTCTGCCGCTCAGCCAGCCGCGCACGGAGTTTATCTCGCGCAACGGCGCGACCGCTGAAGATCTGGGTCTGTTTATGGGTGAACTCAACCGCGGTGCTCTCATCAATAACAATGGCCTTGGCGATCTGCGCGTTGCTGTCAATGTGTCCAACGCAGCAGGGGTGGATGACCTTCGCCTCACCTATGAACGCAAGCATGTTCGGACTGACTTGGATCGGGCTTGTTATCTTCATCCGCTAGAGAATCTGTGCGTGACCCGCGTTGACGTTCTGACGGAGCGGCCTGCTGATCCCCTGGAGCGTTAGGGGCGGCTTTTAAAAACGTTTGATTTTGCTCCTCCCTGGTGGAACGATAGGTCCCATGGGAGGGTCTTATGCAGTTAGAGACGGCACCATCTATGGAGCCCCCTTTTCTTTCGACCTATTCTGACTACCGGATTTATTTGCGAGAGTACTACGAGTTTAAGCGCAGGACTGAAGGAGTTCTTCGTCCTTACTCCTATTCGAATTTTTCTGCAGCAGCTGACATTAAGTCTCCCAACTATCTGAAGCTCATCATCGAAGGTAAACGCAACCTTTCAGAAAAAATGATCGACAAGTTTGCCAAAGCCCTCCGCCTTTCTCGGCAGGACACTGAGGAGTTTCGCCGTATGGTTCGCTACAACCAGGCGACCGACCCTCTGGAACGCAACCGGCATCTGCGGGAACTCTCGGAGTTTCGCGCTAAAAAAGACCCAGCTGGCGGTTTGGACCCCTCTGAAAAGGAACCAGTACTCAGCTGGCTCAACTGGGTTCTTTATGCCATGGCGGATCAAGAGGGAGTTTCCTTTGAGCCTGAGATCATTCAGCGCAAACTCCGTCGGCATGTGACGCTGGATCAAATCCGGCAGGCGATGTCAGCTTTGCAAGCTTCAGGTCAGCTCGTTCAGGGCGAGGATGGAAGCTGGCAAAAAAACCGCCAGGTGGTCGCACCCGACCAACCGATCCCGGTCGAAGTTATTCGCAAGCTCCAGTCTGAGCTGATTTACCTGGGCCTGGAATCCTTTTTTAAAGACGATCCGGTCGACAGAGAGTTTGGTGCCTTCACACTGGCGCTCACTAAGGAAGAGTTTCAGAAGGTGCGGTTTGAGCTTCGCAAAATGCGCAAAGCGCTCCAAAAGGAAATTATGGTCAACCGTGAGCAGGATAAAGGCGAGCGCGTTTATCAGCTCAACATTCAGCTCTTTCCGCTCACTGATCCTGGTGGGACCGACTCCTGACAGCTGTTGTCAGCTGACTGACGGCCACCAAACCTCGAGTGGGGTGAGTGACTTCCATGCGCCAAACGTGGGTGCCTCTGCCTATATGGACAGGGTGAGCCACGGCGGTGACGTCACCTTCAGTCGCCGATTTGAGATGCTGGGTGTAGATGTTCATGCCCACGGCGTACTCTTTGGTAGGATCTAAGATCATATTCGATGCGATGCTTCCGGTAGTCTCCGTGAGAACACAGGTAGCCCCTCCGTGAAGAAGTCCCAGGGGCTGGGTGGTCCGGTGATCGATGGTCATGGTGGCCGAAAGAGTTGTGGGGGTGATCTCAGAAAAACGAAGCCCCAGATACTTAGACATATTCACGTTGAGGGCATCGATCTCATCGATGCTGTAATCTTTAAACCAAAGACGCTGGCTCACTTTAACCTCCTCATGGTCCGCTCTCCATAACACCTCTAAGATCGGCACTTGCCAAGAGAAGAGCTGCAAATTACACTTGTTCACATGAAAAAAATGTACGCACTGATTTTACTCACTGCTTTCCTGGTTCAATGTGCTTCTCAGCCTCTGGCGCTGGAAAACCGCGAGTTTTCTTCGGAAGCCTCCTTCAAAATCATCAATCAGATCAACCGAGTCATACCGCTGATTCAGTCGGGGCAGCCCACGGTGAAAAAGGTCGCAGAGGCCCTCCAGGAAAGACTGGAGTACGATCTCACTTCAGGCACTATGGTGGCGCGCGGAGATGGCTACACTGTGACGGCTCGCTTTACGGGTGAGCTGAAAGATGAAGACACAGTGCTTAGCCAAATCAACTTCAATTTGGCGCCCAATGAAGTCTTAAAGTACGCCGATATTCAGACGGCCTTTGGAGACGATTACGTAACCAATCGCCAGGACCCCGTGGTCATTCATCAGAAGCTCGCCCACGCAAATAAAGTGGAGTTTCTTCTCAATCTGCAAGAGCCCGCAACGGAAACGGATCAACCAGTTAAATCCCTGCTCCTTCGCCCGGCCAAGTGAGCTTTCTTACCGTTTCTCAGGCTGTCGACAGACTCAGGTCGGGCGGCCTTGTGGCGTTACCGACTGAAACGGTTTACGGACTGGCTGCTTCGATCCACAGCGAAAGTGCGCTTAAAAGCGTCTTTACCACCAAAGGTCGCCCTCTCTTTGATCCGCTGATTGTTCATGTTCTAGGTAGCGAGCAAGCTAAAAAGGTGTGCCGCGGCTTCGGTGATATTCATCAAGCCATCGCCCAAAAGTTTTGGCCGGGACCTGTCACATTGATAGGCGAAAAGGATCCACAGGTTTCAGAATTGGTGACAGCAGGGCATTCCACGGTGGCCGTGCGTTGTCCCTCCCATCCGCTCTTTCTGGAAGTACTTAAAAAATCGGGGCTCGCTTTGGCCGCGCCCAGTGCCAATAGATTCAAACACACCTCGCCCACGCAAGCTGAGCACGTTCTTCAGGAATTTGGCGGCAACGTGCCTGTGCTCGATGGCGGCCCCAGTGAGGTGGGCATTGAGTCGGTTATTCTTAAGCCCGAGTGGCGGGAAGATGAGATCCTGCTTAAGGTCTTTCGTGCAGGGATGATTCAGCCGGAAGTTGTGGCAGCACACCTTGAAAAAGTATTCCAAACAAGCGTTCACGTTCAAAAAGGTTTGGAGGGCCCCGTTCAGCCGGGCTCTTTGGATGATCACTATCAGCCTCGCCTGCCGCTGATTCTTGTGTTGAGTGAAGGGGTGAGTGAGCAGATGATTTTGCAAAAGGGCTTTCACTCTCCCAGCACACTGACCTTGCCTGATGACGTTCCGCTGGCTGCACGCCTGCTTTACGCTTCCTTAAGGCAAGCTGCGGAGACTAAAGGCGCTGACAGCATTGTGTTTCGGCAACCGAAGTGGTGGCTCGACACCAATGCTGAAGCTCTTAGGGACCGGCTCTTAAAGGCCAGCACCCACGTTTTCTCCTGACATCTAACATCAAACCCTCGCAAGCCGCTGCAGCTTGGTCCTGTCTAAGACTTAATCAATAACCTTTAGATGGGACTTGCTCCAGAGTCGCCACTCTGAAGTTTTCCGATGTTTTGATGAAGTCTAAGTCACTAAAAAAAAATAAAAATCTTGGATTTTTTTGAAATCCTAGTGATTGCAGTGACTTACACCGTCTCAATCTGAAATTATTCCGCCTAAGTTATCGGTCTTACGAGAGATTTGCACTCGTTTGCGGCGGGACTTTAGGGCCCTTAACCTAAAGTCCGAGAGATAGATTATGAACCTTTGGAAATATAAAATACTAACTTGGACCTTACTAGCAACGGTGGCCTGTAGTGATCAGCCCAACTTTTCCTACGTGGCCTCCTCTGAAACTCATCAGCAGAATCAGTCGGTGATTGCCACTCAGCTGGATATCCTTTGGGTCATCGACAACTCAGGATCCATGGCAACCTCCCAGGCACGTTTGGCTTCCAATTTTGATTCCTTTATCGAAGGTTTTCAAAAACGTTCCCTAGATTACCAGATGGGAGTGACCACCACCGAGGCTTGGCGCGACCTATTCAAAGAGCCCACTGATACAACCTGTTGGTCCTGCCTTATGGATGGCAACGTGTCTGACGGTCCTTCCGGCCATTCAATTGTCGGCCCACGCACTCCCGGCATGAAAGCTGCCTTCCTAAAGAACGTCCTACAGGGAACCCGTGGTACCGGCGATGAGAGGGCCTTTCAGAGCATCCGTGTAGCCCTGGACAATCCCAACAATGCCGATTTGGTCCGCCCAGGTAGCTATCTGGCCGTCATCATCGTCAGTGACGAAGATGATTTTTCCCACCCGGGCCCCGAGTACCTGCGTGAGAACTATAGCGACGCCAGACTAGAGCCGGTGTCGGAAATTCTGCAGTACCTGGATAAGAAAACGCGCCACCGATCCCCTTTGCCGATGTTCAATATTTCCTCAATCACCATTCCCGACGAAAAGTGCCGAAAGGGAATTGTCGATGACGAAGGGGACAGTGGACAGAGATTGGGTCCAAGGCACGTTGAGGCTGCCCAGCGCAGCAGTGGCTTGGTCGGTAGCTTGTGTGATGAGTTTTCAAAAACTCTGCAGCAAATCTCAGGAAAGCTCCTGGAGCTGCTAACCAGGTTCCCTTTGAGTCGCCGTCCGGATCCAAGCACCATTTCCGTGTGGGTTAATGGCCGCAATATCCCCAGGGGAGATGAGCACGGCTGGACTTATTCGGAGACGGACAATGCCATATGGTTTCACGGAGACGAGGTCCCCGATGAGGGCGCACGGATCAGAATCGACTTTACGCCTGCAGAGATCGGCGGCTAATCAAGAACCCGCGCTTCGGCTTGAAGGAAGGAATAGAAGAACACAGCGTTGGGGTCCTTTTTAACAAGCTCCAATTCCTTGGCGGCACCTTCCACCGTTGCCTCATCGATCACGCCCGCCGACAGCAGCTGCTCCCGAGCTGACAGCATAAGGTCCGACCAATACTCGATGATGCGTTTACGACGGGCAGGTTGACGGTTGTCCAGGTGCCAAGTGTGCACCTTGGTGCCGACCTTCCTAAAGCCCACATTGGAAAGCAAATTTCCAAGTTTGGCGCCGACAAAGGGATCTCCAGCGCTTTCATACTGAAAGTCGTTAAAAGCCATCCAGTACTTCCAAACGTGAGGTGAATAGGGATCTAGGAAAAAGGTAAAGTTCATAACTTCTGTCACGTAAACTTTGCCCCCGGGGCGTACCACACGCCTCACCTCGCTGAGAGCCCGCGTGGGGTCGGGCAAATGCTCTAAAATCCAGCACAAGAACGCGCCGTCAAAACTTCCACTTTCAAAGTCCAAGTTTTGTGCATCCATTTTTTTTATTTCGAAGCGGCCATCCAAATGAGGCCAAGATCCAAGGTGCTTTTGCGCCGCCTCAAGCTGCCTGTCATTTAGGTCGATACCTGTCAATTGCAGCGTAGGAAATCTTCGCAGTAAGATCTCTGATTGGGCGCCCACTCCGCAGCCCACCTCCAGAATGTTCTCGTTCGGGCCGAACTCGATATCTCTAAAAACTGTTTGTTCCGCAAACGCTGCTTGCTGGCGCAAACGCTGCTGTTCCTTGGGGCTGAAACCGTGAACGTAAGGAAGGGCATCATTGTGACTGGTCATTGGGGTCTCCTAAAAGGACTTTTTAATCTAATTTACCGAACAATCCAAGAGACCGAAGCATCAATTCTATAGTGTACACGGATTATTGGTTCGTGGTTTACTTGTTCACATGACAAAAAGCCTACAGACTCCTAAGCCAAGCATTTGGCGGGCCTTCGGGGCTTCCCTGTTAGCGTCCCTGATTTTCTTTCCCGGCACCTCCTCGTCCATGACGCTTCATCAAATTTATGATTCAGCTGTCCAGCAGTCGGAAAACTCACAGATTATTCGTTTGGAGACCGATCGTGCCCAGGAGCTGAAAACCCAGGCTTACGGAGCGATGCTCCCCTCCCTGCAGCTCAACTACCGGGTTTTAGCGCAGGATATTCCTCCTACAGCTCCAGGGGGAAATGTTCCCTCTGCTTTTCGCCAAGACCAGCAGACGACCAGCGCCATCAGCTTGGTACAGCCTCTTTTCCGGGGAGGATCTGAGTATGCCTCGCTTAAAATGGCGAAGCTGGCTTCAGAGAATGCCACCAGTTTAGAACAGGTTTTTGATCGTCAGCTGTGGGAGCAAATCGCACAAGACTTCTACAGCGTGATTTCCCTAGAGAAAGAGTACCAGATTTTACAAAGGCTTAAGAACACTCTGAGAGATCGGGTGGCGGAGCTTCAGCGCAGAGCACGGATTGGTCAGACCAGAAGATCGGATCTTTTGTCCGCAAGAGCTCAGGCGCAGGTTACGGAAGCCGAACTTCTTTCCATCCAAGCCCAGCTCGACTCATCCCGTAGAGCCCTTGAAGTGCGAACCTCCTTGCAGCTCACGGATGGGTTGGTGGACAACGTAGAGGTTCCAACTGAAATCCCTGACCTGAGC
>CAYRIE010000023.1:0-14064 GCA_964424215.1 uncultured Pseudobdellovibrionaceae bacterium | reverse complement strand
TCTCCCTCAATGCCGTTAATGAAAAGGCGGTTGTCCACCATTTCCACCCGGTCACCTGGGAGCCCTACCACCCGGTTCATATAGCGCAGAGACTCCGACTCGGGGCTTTTAAATATCACCACCTCCCCGCGCCTTGGAGCCCTTCCTCCGATCTTCTGATCCTGAAAAGGCACCGGAAGTCCAAAGGTCACCCGAGTGGCAAGAAGGTAGTCACCTGGCAGGATCTGAGGTGCCATGGAAACAGAGGTCACCTCAAAAGGCGCTAGAACGAATATGCGAATTAACACACCTGTTAGTAGAAGCAGCAGGATCAATTCGTAGGACTCGCGCGAACGGGAGAACTTTCGCATGCTAACTTCCCCCGCGCAGACTCTTTAAAAACCGATCCCAACGCACCTTTGAAGGGCTACAGCCAGGAAGCTGACTGTGATCGCCGCAGCTCCAGAGCACGAACTCCGCTTGCCCCAGGTGATGGTGGGAGGGAACAGCTCCCCACTGGCGGGAATCAATAGAGGAGCTGCGGTTATCACCCAGGGTCACAAAGTGTCCCTCCGGAACCGAAATTTCCCACTCGTGAAAGGGCGGCTCCCATCTGAGGTTCACCCGGGCTCCCTGCCACATCTCATGCACCCCACCAGGCCCCTTTAATGTGAGAACTTCTCCATTAACAATCAGGCCAGCCTCCGGGTCGATTTTAAGATGATCCCCCTCCAGGGCCACCACACGCTTCAGAAGAAGCATGTTGGGATCTACGGGGGATTTTAACACCGCTACCTGCCCCCTCTGGAGCTTAGCTGTTTTAGAAGCGAACACCATTTCGCGCGCTAGAACAGAGGGCTCCATACTTCCTGAGGGAATCCAAAAAAGATCTGCATAAAAGTGGCGCACCAACGTAAGGGAGCCGAGCAGGCCCAGCAGCAGGAGTGCGAGTTGCCACAGCTTGGTCTTCTTACCTGCTACCGTCATGGATGAAAGAAGTGGAAAAACCGCGACCAGCGAATGGTGCTAGGGTTGCACAGGAAGGGGACGGACTCAAAAGTCTCCCTGCAGGAGAGCCACACAAATGAGGCCCTGCCGATAAGGTTTTCCATGGGCACAACGCCCCACCTTCTAGAGTCTTCCGAGTTGTTGCGATTGTCGCCCATAACGAACAAGGAGTCCTCAGGAACTGTGAAGGGCCCAAAGACATCGCCCAGGCCCCTTAGGTTGGAGAGTCGAACGATAAATTCTTGGTCACCCAGCTGTTCACGGTGGTAATTGCCCCGGGCGGGGGAGTCGTGATCAGAGTAGGAGCCGCGAGTGGACGGTCCTTCCTCTTCAAAAAATTCGCCGCTCAAGGAGCGGTAGTCCAGCTCCCCCTCCGTACCAACGTTCTGCCCGTTGACAAAGAGTTTGCCATCGTCCCAAAAGACTTCGTCACCAGCTACGCCCACCACACGCTTGATGTAGTACTGACTTTCGTCCTCCGGAAACCGGAACACGATGATCTCACCGCGCTCAGGCTCACCGAACTGCACCACCCACTTCTTGGAGAAGGGAACGCGCACGCCGTAAACGATTTTATTAACAAAGATATGGTCGTTGATTAATAGATTGGGCAGCATGCTGCCCGTAGGAATGACGTAGGCCTCTAGAAAGGCCCAGCGAACGGTGAGTGCAAGCAAAATGGCCACCAGATATGAGCCCGTGCCCTTGGTCCAAAACTCCCTACTCATTTTCAGTCCTCCACCTTCAAGATGGCAAGAAAGGCTTCCTGAGGCACATCCACCCGCCCCACCTGCTTCATGCGCTTTTTGCCCTCTTTTTGCTTCTCCAGCAGTTTGCGCTTTCTGGATATGTCACCACCATAGCACTTTGCGGTCACGTCCTTTCGCAAAGCACTTAAAGTTTCCCGCGCAAGAATTTTTGAACCAATGGCAGCTTGAATAGCAATTTGAAACTGCTGCCGCGGAATGAGCTCTCTCATTTTCTGAGTCAGGGCTCGGCCGCGGGAGTAGGCTTTGGATCTGTGAACAATCAGAGAGAGCGCATCCACAGTTTCGCCGTTAATCAGAATATCCAGACGCACTAGGTCAGATGGCTCGTACCCAGTGACTTCATACTCCATGGAAGCATAGCCCTTAGAGATCGACTTGAGTCGATCATAGAAGTCCATCACGATCTCATTCATTGGGATCAGGTACTCGATGATCACTTTAGTTGAAGTCACATAATCCATCTTTTGCTGAATCCCGCGCTTATCTTCGCAAAGCTTAAGGATCCCGCCAATAAACTCTGAGGGCGTGTGGATCATAACCCTAGCCATGGGCTCGCTTAAGGTTGTGATAGCTGTCGGCTCAGGCAAATCCGCTGGGTTCTCCAGCATCTTGGTCTCACCGCTGGTCAGCTCAAGCTTATAGACGACCGTGGGAGCTGTGGTGATCAGGTTGAGATTAAATTCGCGCTCCAGCCGCTCTTGCACGATTTCCATATGAAGCAGACCCAAAAATCCGCAGCGAACGCCAAAGCCCAGAGCCGTAGAGTTTTCAGGTTCGTAGGTCAGGCTCGAGTCGTTTAAGGTGAGCTTTTCCAGGGCCTCTTTAAGCCGCTCGTAATCGGGTGATTCCACGGGGAAAATTCCGGCAAAAACCATGGGCTTAATTTTCTTAAAACCTGGCAATGGCAGCTCGGCGGGCTTTTTCACGGTGGTCACCGTATCTCCCACCCGAACATCTCTAATGTCCTTAAGACCACAGATGATAAAACAAACCTCACCTGATGAGGCCACCTCAAGCTCGATAGGTTTGGGGGTGAGCACACCCAGCTTGAGCACCTCATACTGGCCGTGACCTGCCATAAATTTGATTCGGTCCCCTTTGCGGATCTCCCCGTCCATGACCCGCACCAGAATGACGACACCCTGGTAAGAATCAAACCAAGAGTCAAAAATCAGTCCACGAAGGGGCTGACTGGAGTTGTCTTTAGGCGGCGGCACTTTGCTAACGACCGCCTCCAGGATTTCCTCGATCCCAATCCCGTCTTTGGCGCTGGCTTTGATAGCCTCAGAGCAGTCCAGCCCGATCACCTCTTCGATCTGCTGGCAGACGCCTTCAGGGTCGGCCGCAGGCAGATCGATCTTATTGAGCACAGGTATGATTTCTAAATCGTGATCAAGGGCCAGATAAACGTTCGCCAAGGTCTGAGCCTCAACACCTTGAGCAGCATCCACTACAAGGAGCGCCCCTTCGCAGGCAGCAAGAGATCTTGAAACCTCGTAGGTGAAGTCCACGTGCCCCGGGGTGTCGATCAGATGGAGCTGATAGGTTTGGCCATCTTTGGCCTTATAGTGCAGCCGAACCGTTTGAGCTTTGATCGTGATTCCGCGCTCTCTTTCAAGCTCCATAGAATCTAGGATCTGGTTTTTCATCTCACGGGAGGTCAGCCCTCCCGTAGTACGGATCAGTCCATCGGCGATCGTGGACTTACCGTGATCGATGTGGGCAATGATACAAAAGTTCCTGATGTTCGAAGTGGCCATAATAAATAAAGATCGAACCTTTGCATTGAAAAGGTGACAAGAGATTTCAGGAAAAAGGTATTAGAAAAAACTCTTGAGCGCATCAACTTTAGTGAGGCTTTCCCATGTAAACTCAGCACCGCTGCGGCCAAAGTGCCCATAGGCTGCTGTGGCCCGGTACCTAGGCTTCAAAAGATCAAATTCTTTTACGATGTCAGCTGGCTTCAGCGACCAGAGCTCACGAGCAGCGGCTACGAGCTTCTCTCTGCCCACGGAGCTTGTGCCGTAGTCCTCAACCATCACACTCACTGGATCTGCCACGCCGATGGCATAGGCGACCTGCACAAGGCAGCGCTCAGCAAGTCCGGCGGCAACCAGGTTCTTGGCGATATGCCTGGCGGCATAAGCTGCTGACCTGTCCACCTTCGAGGGGTCTTTCCCTGAGAAGGCGCCCCCGCCGTGGGCCCCATGGCCCCCGTAGGTGTCGACAATGATTTTTCGGCCCGTAAGCCCGCAGTCCCCTTGCGGCCCGCCTACAACGAAGCGGCCCGTGGGATTGATATGGAATTTTGTGCGGCTATCGACCCATTCCTGCGGAATGGTTTTTTTGATCAGCTCCTCCATCACAGCTTCTTTGATCTGCTCCTGGGTGACGTCCGGGTCATGTTGGGTGGAGATCACTACAGCATCCAGTCTGGAAGCTTTGCCATCCTTGTACTCAACAGTGACCTGGCTTTTGCTATCGGGTCTAAGAAAAGACAGCTGGCCGCTTTTTCTAAGAGCCGACAAATCCGCAACGAGGCGGTGAGATAGATCAATAGTCAAAGGCATAAAGCTTGCGGTTTCGTTTGAGGCGTAGCCAAACATCAAGCCTTGATCTCCGGCTCCTTGCTCTCTGTCCTCAGTGGTGTCCACTCCCATGGCAATGTCTGGGCTTTGTTTTCCTAGAGCATTTAAGACAGCGCAGGATTTGTAATCAAAACCTTTGTCGGCGTGATCATAACCCACCTCTTGGACCGTCTTTCGAACCACACTTGCAACATCCACCTGTGCCTTGGTGGTCACCTCACCTGCAATAACTGCCATACCTGTGGTCACAAGTGTTTCAGCTGCGACGCGGGCGTGGGGATCTTGGGTTAAAAAAGCATCAAGTAGAGCATCGCTGATCTGGTCGGCGAGCTTGTCGGGGTGCCCTTCAGAGACGGACTCACTGGTGAATAGGTAGTTTCGATGAGACAAAGGGGGCCTCCTCCTTATATTGAGAACAACCCCCTTGAGGTAGCAAATTCCCTATAGACGGTCAAATCTAAGCTGCTTTGATGTGCCTGCGGTGAGCCCGCTGAAGCTGCCTGGATTCCATCGATGGGTTGAGTTGGATGAGCTTAGCCTGCCGACTGAGCAGGGGTCGACGGTAGGTCCTTTTGGAGGCGGACTTAGCGAGTTGCCGCTCAATCTTTGTGAGAGTGATTTGTAAGGCCTGCTCTAAGGGTAGGCTTCGACGCTCCGAAGCATTCAGCGATAAATTCTTACCGGTGACCAGAACATGGGCGCGGTACCCCCCTTTACTGAAATTAAGATGGACCTCAACTTTGAGCTGTTCGTAGCCAAAGGTTTTAAGCAGCATGCAGCGAGCTTTCACCTCTTTCACGAGGGCAGGGCTACGCTCTACGTTTTTCACGACCACAGATGCTTTCACCATCACGGGACCTCCTTCATAGAAGGCCTATCGGAAGGCGCTGGGCGAAGGTCGAGACCCATTTTAAGAAAATTCGTCACGCCTCAAATTGAGACAGTTATTGGGGGGGAGTGTAGCTTTTAAAAAACTCAAACTTGTTGGCGGCATGGCTCCTGGTCTGAGCCACATAAAAGATACCGGCGATCAGAGAGGCCCCAATCAGAACAGCCCAAAAGAGGTCCCGGGTTAACTTGGAGCGGAAAAGACTGGTCATTTTGGTGAGCGCAAACTCGATCTTTTGCTCAGCCAACTTAGGCTCAAGCCCCATCTGAAGGCTCGAGAGGAAGTTCTCAGGGAGGTCTATAAATTCAAGGCCCAGCCGAAACTGATGGGGCCGCCAGTCCACCCTCGCCACGCGGGCCTTCCAGATGATCACGTCCTCGGTGGTGGGAACTTTAAACTCTAGAAGGAAAGCGTCGGCCACATTGGCATCAATGCGTGAATTGAGCTGTATGAGGGCGCCTGAAAAAGACAAATTGATCAGACTTGCATCCAGAAGTTCGCGCTCTCCGCCCAGTCGTACCAAGCTCACTGATTGATAGTCCTCAGCCGTGAGATTGTAGCGATCGCCTCGCCTGTTGTACTGGCGTGCAGCGCCCATGGGGTGAGTCCCTTCTAAAAGTACTTCTTGCGCTTACTGGAAGGCAAGATTTTGAGAATGTCTCGGTACTTGGCCACGGTCCGGCGCGCGATTTGAAGCCCATCTTTGCGCAAGATTTCAACGATCTTTTGGTCGGACAGGGGATTCTTAGTATCTTCTTGGGCCACAAGTTGCTTGATTTTTAATTTGACCGACTCACTAGCAAGCGACTCGCCATCAGTGCGCGTGATGCCAGAGTTAAAAAAGTACTTCAGTTCAAAGATGCCCTGAGGGGTATGCATGTATTTAGAGGTGGTCACCCGCGACACTGTGGACTCGTGCATTCCAATATCGCTGGCGATGTCCCTTAGGATCATCGGGCGAATGTAAGCTGAGCCCTTGTCGAAGAATTCCCGCTGATGCTTCACGATGCTCTCAGCCACCTTGTATATGGTGCGCTGGCGCTGGTGAATCGATTTAATAAGCCACACGGCGGAGCGCAACTTCTCCTGGATGTACTCTTGAGTTTGCCCGTTAGCATGGCCGCCTTTGAGCACATTGCGGTAATAGCTGGAAATTCTCAGCCGAGGCAGGCCGTCCTCGTTCAAAGAGATCATGTAATCGTCGCCCACCTTATACACGTGGACATCGGGTGTGACGTAGTGGGTGTCCTGGGCAACAAAAGATCGGCCCGGCTTAGGCTCCATGGAAAAGATGATCTTGCACATATCCACCACTTCTTCCAGTGGTACATTCATAGCTTTGGCGATGCCTTCGTAGTTTTTCTTCTCAAGATCTCGGAGATGGTTCTGGATGATCTCCACCAGATCGTTGGTGTCTTCCTGCAGATGGCGGGCCTGAATTAAAAGACATTCTTTGAGGTCGCGTGCACAGACGCCCGGCGGGTCAAACTCCTGCACAAACGGAATAATTTCCTCAACGTCTTGCTGCGTGAATTTGCCATCCTCAGCAATTTTCTCAGTCTCGGTTTTTAAATAACCGTCGTCATCAATGTAGGAGATTACATGGAGGGCCACTTCAAGCTCTTCTTCATTGAACCCATAAAGCTGTGCTTGCCAGTTTAGGTGCTCATGAAGAGTTTCGGTGGTGCTGATGATGTTTTCGTAGTTGAGAATCTCTTCATTGACGGCCATCGAAGTGCCTGGAGTCTTGGTGTTCGACTCAAGGTAGCTCTCCCAATCAAACTCATCTTGCTTTTGAGGATCCTGAAGGTCTGAGGATTCTTGCTCAACAGGCTCCTTGCTCACTTCCGAATTAGCAAGTTCCATGCCCTCTTCTAAGATCGGATTTTCTTCAAGTTCTTTGCGGACGGCGGCTTCAAGCTCCATACGTGAAAGCTGCAACAGTTTGATCGCTTGTTGCAATTGAGGAGTCATACGGAGCGTTTGCCTTAGCTCCATACTCTGCTTCATCGATATGGACATCCACCCTCCCTTTATTCGAGCCGGAAGTTTTCGCCCAGATAGAACCTTCTTGCCAGCTCAGATTCGGCTATGTGCTGCGGGCTACCCTCGACCTGGACACTTCCTTCCTTAAGGATATACCCATAATCACAAATCCCCAACGTTTCCCTCACATTGTGGTCCGTAACTAAAATTCCTATACCTTTGTTTTTAAGACCTAAGATGGTGTTTTGAATATCCCCTACGGCGATGGGATCAATCCCGGCGAAAGGCTCGTCCAGGAGTAAAAATTTGGGAGTGCCAGCTAGGGCCCTTGCGATCTCTACCCTACGGCGCTCACCCCCGGAGAGGGCATATCCCATGCTGTCTCGAATGTGAGTGATGGAAAACTCCTCCAGCAGTTGATCGAGTTTTTCCTTTTTGTCGGGCTGATCGTGAGCCTCTAGGGCCACCAAGATATTCTCTGCTACGCTCAGCTTGCGGAAGATACTAGCCTCTTGGGGAAGATAACTTAGGCCGAGACGGGCTCGCTGGTACATAGGCTCATGGTGTATGGCCTGGCCATCTAAAATAACTTCGCCATCGTCGGGCCCAATCAGTCCCACTACCATATAAAAACTCGTGGTTTTACCTGCACCATTGGGTCCTAAAAGGCCCACCACTTGACCTGACTCCACCTCAAGGGAGACATCTTTGACGACCCTTCGCTCTTTAAATGACTTACTTAAGTGTTTGGCTATCAGCTCGCTCACTGTCCTACCTCTTCTATGTTGTTGACTCGGGCCCTAGCCCGCATCACTTGAACTCGCTCACCACCGTCCAAAAAGATTATTTTTTCCCCTTGCAGGACGTCCGTCCCCTGCACCACGCGCGGCTCACCTTCCATCTCTGCCCGCTCCTCCGGAACAAACAGAGTTAGCTTTTTTGATGTGCCTTTTCGCAGGCTGTCCTGCATTCGAACACCTCCGTCGAGCACCACCTTGGTTAGTCCACTTGAGCCGGCCCGGGTAAAGTGCAGCGTGGCGCGCGGGGAACGAAGCAGCATATCTTGATAATTTATGCGCACCTGCCCTTCGAACACAGCCGTACGGCTTTCGCCGCGCAAAGTGGCCTGTTGGCTGCGGATGTCCACCGGCAACCCGCCGGGCTCTTCCACAGAGGCATGGACCTGATCCTGGAGCACGATAACGCTCTCTTCCACATAGGCCCTAAGCCCCACTCCCTGCATTCGGAAACTCGTCCCGCGGCCCGTAAGGTTTGGCGGACCAAAAACGGTCACCTCCCCAGGTGAAATCAAGGTTCGCTCTTCAGAGTCGTACCTTAGAGAGTCCGCCTCGAACCGATAACCCTCACTGGAAGTTGTTCGCACGTCACCCACAATCTGCATATCCTTCTGGGATTCAGTAACTGAGCCCTGACGTCCCAAAACGTTGTAGCGCAAACTGTCCTTGCCGAAAAACTGCGCCTTTACCGTCATAAGATCCCAGTCCTGAAGACCTGAGCGCTTGTCGGCTTGATCGGCCCAGAGTTCCCACTCTCTTTCAGCGCCCTTGACCTCAACCAGGTGAATGCCTCTAGCGAGCTGGTCGTAGGAGTCTTTTCCGTGGTGCCGGTCGTAGATCTCCACATTGGACTGATCGTCCAATTGACGAGGCATTACCAGCACCGTTTGGAGGCACAGCCAAAAGCCCAGGATCATAACCAAGACGTTTCGTAGCTTCTGTCGCATGAAAATCAACATACCACGGGGCCTAGGCCTCATCCAAAAATCTGTGATTTCAGGGCCAGAAATGTTGCGTCCACGCTACGGACCTTAAGAACTCGGGCCCAAATGCCGCTAAGAGATATGGTATGAAACTATGGTTTTTGCTCCAAAACGGCGACATCCAAGGCCCGCTCAGTAGCGCTGAGCTGATAGCCACTTTCCACGCGGGAGTTGCCGATGAGTGTATGTTCTGGTGGAAAGGTTTCAAAGAATGGCAACCGCTGAAAAACCATGCGGACCGCCTTGAGACCTACTTGCAAGAACAGATGGACCAGCTCGATGCGCCCGTTTGGAAGTTTCGCTGGGGGGATGGCGAGGAGCAGGGGCCTTTCACTTACACGCAGTTCACCGACGCTCTCAAACAGATCAGTAACCCCCATAAGAATGTTCTCGTTCGAACCATCCATGAGCCCAACTGGCAGGCGATATTCTTTTATCCTGACCTAATGGAGCAGCTGGGGATTTCCCTCAGAAGCAATCTTCGAGTCGCGCTGGACGCTGAAGTGAGTATCCTGATGGAGAAAAAGCTTCTCAAAGGTTACGCCTCCACGGTGTCGCTAGGGGGCGTTGGGGTTCGGAATCTATCCGAAAGTCTTACCGACGGGGCGCAAGTGAAACTGCAGATCAAATCCAGTCACCTGCCCTCTACGATCCATGTCTACGCTAAAGTGGCCTACAGTAAGTCAAAGGAAACGGGTTTTGTTTTTGAGTCGCTCCACCCGGAGTACCAGTCGATGCTTTCCTACCATATTCGTAAGCTGCTGCCGGAAAGTCTAAGTGAGCTGAAGCGAACCGCCTAAAGTTCAGGCGCCTCTTCTAAATCGGGGCGTTTCTTACGTTCGAACACCGCAAAGTTGATCTCAGAGGCTCCAGCCTCCGTCACTGTGTAGAGCACCTTCTTTAAAGTTAGAAAATCGATGGTTTTATCAGCCTGCACCGTTATCCGGGTGACCTCTTTATCGATTTCGCGCTCAATTTCAGCAAATTGCTCCTCATCCATCAACGCTTCATCAAGGCGCACTCTGAGCTCACTGCGAGCGGTGCTTCGCCCCTCTTCGATCATCTCCTGCATTTTGGTGTACAGGTTATCGATCATCCAGGACTCTTGCTCCTGAACTTCCAAAAGGCCAGCGATCTTGAACTTATCGATAATGATATCGTCTACGGACACGGAGACGACGCGAGACTTAAGCAGCTTTTTGACCGCCTGAGCTTCCGGCATTTCGATATTGTCCTTAAATTCGATCTCTTCCACCTGGAAGTTCTGAAGCAGAAACACAACCAGCACCGTAAACATATCCACCATCGCCGTTAGCGACAGAACGACCACGGCATTTCGACCCTTCTTATTGCGCTGTCTTCCGCCTCGATCTCTAAGTCCTGGTGTATAAATGGCCATTAGATCGCTCCCCCAGTTGCTACCGCAATGGATGGAAAGCCCGACTGAATGAGCATATCCATGCCGCGAATCAGCTCGTTGTATGCGATTTGATCTTCCATCGTAATTACAGCATCCGTTTTTTCGGGGTAAGAGGCTTTAATTTGGCTAAGACGGGCCAACAGAGTGTCCTCATCGTACTCCCCGTCAACCTTGGGCACGACGACGCTCTGATTTGCGATCACGATGCGGTAGCCCTCGGAGCGCACATCGATCCGAAACGGAATCTGCATGTCCGGCAAAACCTCTATGTCCTGCTCCGAAGTTTTTTTGGCGTAAAGGGAGCTACCGATCTGAATCAACGAAATCTGCACCCAGATCGCCGAGATCAAAAGAAACGTGATAAGCACGCTCATTAAATCGATAAAAGGAACGAGGTTCAGGTCCACGTTGGGCCCCTTACCTCCTCCGGTGTCCACGCCGGCCATGTCTTACCTCACCCGAAGTTTATCGCGGTTGGCAGCCACAAGGTTCATCACTCTCATGCTGCTTTCCTGCATATCATTGATCATGTGACCAATTTTAACCTGAAATATTCCGTAAGCTAGAATCGCTAACAGCGCCACGGACAGACCAAATGCCGTACAGTAAAGCGCGTGGGAAATACCTGCAGACAGAAGAGTGGCTTTTTCTGCACCCTCGGCTACGGACACGCCCTTAAAGGCGATAATCATCCCCGCAATCGTACCTGTTAACCCTGTGAGCGTAGCTAAGTTACCGAACACAGCTAGAAAGCTCGCCCAGCCTTCGATTCTTGGAGTCTCTCTGAGAACAGATGCATCCATCGCCACCTGAACCTCTTCGTCAGGTCTTTGATTGAGCACCTGCACGAGACCCGCTTTGAGGGTGTTGGTTAAGGGGGTCGGTTTGGCATCACAGTAGGAAATAGCCTGCTGAAGATCGCCCCGCAAGATGGTGCCGAAAAGGTGCTCGTTAAATTCATCTTTATTGATGCTCATAGAGCGTAGGGCCATCCAGCGCTTTACAATAAGGACGAGCGTGAGCAGTAAGATCAGCGCGATCACGTACATGACCGGTCCGCCCTCTTGGAAAGCTGTCACAATCAGCCCCTGGCTCTGTTGTTGGTACTCGGTTGCTATTGGGTCCATGGAAGATCCTCCGTTAAATCCTTATTGGGGTGAAAATACAAATGGGAACGTCACCTCGGCCACTTGGCCATGCGGAGGTGTGGGAAACTTCATCCTTGCAAATCGGTTCACGATACAGTTGCTAACTTCACTGCTTTGTAGCGTGGACCGGCTCATAACGGGTCTTGTGTTTTGAGCCTGACCTGAAGTGCCGATTTCCCAGGACATTACTAACTTTCCGAACAGCGCCGGGTCTTTGTTAAGAGCACTCTGGTAACAAGACCTAATCGATCGAATATGTTGGTTAATCACTCGCCGAATGGCTTCCCGGTCTATCGTACCCTCAAACTCCTCTTCGGCTCCGCCGGGGACCACTCGAGCGCCCTGTCTGCCGCCCAACCCCTGAGTGCCGTAGCCCACGTCACCGCTTCCGCGGCCGCTGGTTTTAATGTCCAGGCCTGACACTCCGTAATTGGATGTTCCCGTGCCGCTAGCGCCCGTGTCGCGAAATCTAGATCCTAGGCCCTCGCCCGGTCGGTTTTCGGCTTCACCGGCCCTACCGGTGGCAGCATCTGCTAAGCCAGACAGCTCTCCTGCCCCACTGTAGCCTTGATCGATTTCCTTCTTTTGCCCGCCGCCACCAAAAACGCTAAAGATGCCCGACTGGCTAGGGTCCTTGGTTTGGCTCTGCGCCTGAGCGCCTTGCTTATCACTTGTTTTTACTGCCCCACCTTGCTTCACAGCTGATGTGGCCGAATTGTTTCGCGGTCGGTTCTCCCTGGGTCGAACCGATTGGGAAGGCCTGGGACGCGCGCCCGGATTCGGCGCAGGCTTTGGAGCCTCGGCCACCTTAGTTTCCTTAGGCAGGGGCATCTTGGTTTGAGTTCTTTCCTCCTGGGGCGGCGGAGCTTTGACCTCGGGTGTAGGAGGAGGCGGCGGCGGCCGCGGTGAAGCGGGAGGGGTTACCAAAACCCTTGCGATAATCTCCTCTTCAATCTCATCTAAGGGCTCAGGGGCCATCAACTGCATAAATAGCGCAAAGATGGCCACCAGTATCACGGACACGGCAATGCCCATGAACTCTTCACCGGAAAGGTCGATCCAAGGGAGCGCCGCGGGACGGGGTGTGTGCGCGACGTAGCGGATGGCGATGTGCAAACCTTCACCTAGATTGAATACAAGCATCTCGCCCTGGGCCAGGGGGAACTGGTAACCTGCCCCCACCTGTCTTAGGCGTCCGCTTTGACTAAACTCCATGATGTTGGTGGTCGTTTTGCCATCGGAGACTTCACCGTCGGTGCCTTGTGATAAAAGCACCATCGCTTGAGTGTCGATCTGTAAGAGAGGAGCTCGCTTAGCACCCCCTCTTAAATAGGGAACAAATACATCAGCTGAACTTTCCGGCCCAAAGGTCACAGTTTGCCGCTCAGAGAAGTGATAGGTCTGCAGAACCCTTTCCTGCCAGACCACAAGCACTTCCACCACAGTGCCCTTAGAGGGTTTAACGATTTCATGAATTGAGGTGAATTCGCTACTAGGAGCAAAGCCTGCGCCCTTGCGCTTTCGGCCGCCTGCTGAGGCTGCTGCGGTTCGGGAGTGTTTAGAGACAGGACCCTGAGTTAGGACCGAGTCAGGCTTTTTAATATCAGAAAACTGCGTTACCGAGGCTGGCGGACGCTCTTGTTCAACGGGCGGGCTTACTGGCTGAGCAGCAGGAGGTACAGGTGGAGCTTTGGGTGCGCTCACCTGAACTTCAGGCTCAAGCTTTTGGGCCGCAGCAGAGCCGGCGCCTGCGCCCGTACGGGGCGGTGGCATCTTAGGCTTTGGAACGCCTTGGTGAAACTCTAAAATATAGGGACCAACTTGAATTTGATCCCCTGATGAAATCTGCTGATCGAGCACCCGGTGCCCGTTGACCAAGGTTCCAGTTTCAGAACCAAGGTCAGCTACGTGGTAGGTGTCGCCTCTTTTTTCGACGATGGCATGAATGGGTGCGATGCTCGCGTCGTCCAGCTGAACCTGAACGTCAGATTCCGGCGAACCAATGACAACTTGATTCAGTTGAAATTGTCGAACCTCAACGAGCGCTTTGCCTTTGTAGATTCTGAGAACAATCGGAAGCATCAATGCTATTTTCCTCTACGCTGTACGCCTTCGGCAGCTCTTTCCATCTCGGGAAGAAAATCTTCTCTGAGACGAATCAGTCGCTGAAAGTTGAACTGCCGCTGCTGTAATAAGTAGAACAGCTCCGGCTTTCTTGCCTGTCCTTCCACCAGCTGATCTTCGAAATCAATCGTGGTTCTTTTCTTATCCTGTGCCTGAGCATGACCACCTAGAAGTATCATCACAAGAACCGATACAATTGTCATAGAGTTTTTGATGCGCCTCGATTGGTTCATATCGACCTCTTCCTTGGTCCGTTCATAAAGTCTTCTCATGCAGCCGCTGAACTTTTCTCATAAAGTTTGGATCGTCCGATCCCAAAAAGTTGATCCGGTTTAGCCAGACTTTAGCCTCAGCAGTTTCTTTAGTGTGCTC
>CAYRIE010000022.1:0-14136 GCA_964424215.1 uncultured Pseudobdellovibrionaceae bacterium | reverse complement strand
AGCCTCCGATCACCTCACCACTCAGATGAAAAGCGTGGGTGAAGTGATGAGTTTGGGGCGAACTTTTGCTGAAGCTCTGGGTAAAGCGCTCTGTTCGCTTGATCAAGATGACGACTGGCCCGAGGTCAGCTTAAGAATCAAAGATCTTTCTTACCCCAACTCACAGCGCCTGCCCGCATTGATGCAGGCCTTTCGTGATGGGCTCTCGCTTCAAGAGATCGGTCGCCTCACTCAGATCGACAGATGGTTTTTAGAGCAGATTCAGAATCTTGAGGAATTTGAACGGAGCCTGCGATCATCCCCTGAGCTGGAAGAAAATTTTCTTCGGGGAGCTAAACGCCGGGGTTTTTCCGATGCCCATATCGGGCGAGTGAGAGGGCTGAGCGAAAAGGCTGTGCGCCAGCTCCGTCACCGTCTCGGCCTGCACCCAGATTTTTTGCAGGTGGATACCTGTGCGGCTGAGTTCAAATCGGAGACTCCGTATTTTTACTCCACCTATTGGTCTGAGCTGCAAAAACCAGCAGACCACTCTGAAGCTAAGACCGTGGCTGTACTGGGCAGCGGCCCCAACCGTATTGGCCAGGGGATTGAGTTCGATTACTGCTGCGTTCGCGGCGTACAAAAGCTGCGAAGTTTGGGCTACCGAGTGGCGATGATCAATTGCAATCCAGAAACCGTCTCCACCGACTACGACACCGCAGACGCACTCTATTTTGAGCCGCTGACAGAAGAGCATATTCTTGAGGTCTTTCATAGCATTCAGCCCATGGGTTTTGTTGCTCAGCTGGGCGGGCAGACACCTTTAAATTCTGCTGCGACCCTTGTGTCTGAGGGCTACCAGCTGCTGGGCTCCTCCTTGGAGTCGATAGACTTAGCTGAAGATCGCAGACAGTTTGGTGAAATCTGCCAAAAGTTGAATTTTAAAATTCCCCGGGCCGCCACCGCTGTTGAGATGACTGAGGCTCTTAAAGAAGCTGCAGTCATCGGGTTTCCTCTAATTTGTAGGCCCTCTTATGTGCTGGGCGGCCGCCGTATGCAGGTGATCGAATCGGAGCCAGAACTCAGGGAGTACTTTCTTCGTTACCAAATGTACTTTTCTAAAGAGCGCCCCTGCCTGATTGATCAGTTTCTGGAAGGGGCCTTAGAAGTTGATGTGGATTTGGTACGGGGTGTGGACTGGCAGATCGTGGGCGGGATTTTAGAGCACATCGAATCAGCCGGCATTCACAGTGGAGATAGCATGGGCGTTCTCCCCCCTCAGCGGCTCAAATCTGAAACGGCCGAAAAGATCGAGGAGATGAGTCTCTCCCTAGCCGAGGAGATGGGCGTTCTTGGGCACCTGAACCTTCAGCTGGCCGTTAAAGATGATGAGGTCTATATCCTAGAGGCCAACCCAAGAAGCTCACGGTCAGTTCCCTTCTTGTGCAAGGCAACTCAGATTCCCTTAGTGGATCTGGCCATTGAGGCCATGCTGGGCCACTCTCGCAGTGAGCTGACAGAGAACTTAAAAAACTGGCGGTCCGCTCCCAACGTATGCGTGAAGGGCGTTGTGTTTCCTTTTAAAAAGTTCAAAGAATCCGACTCCATTCTGGGCCCTGAGATGAAATCTACGGGGGAGACCATGGGAGGGGGTAAGGACTACGCCGAAGCTCTGCTTAAAGCCTTCATTTCAAGCTCAGTGATGCTCCCGGAAAAGGGCGAGGTGTTCATGTCCCTTCGGGAAAAGGACAAAAGCGAGCTGCTCCCTGTGGCTAGAGCCCTGGTAGATCTTGGCTTTACTCTCTCCGGCACCTCCGGAACGGCAGCCTTCCTCGAGGAAAATGGACTCACCTGTCAGGTGGTTAAGAAGGTCCACGAAGGGCGGCCCCACTGCGTCGATAAGATTCGCTCAGGTGAGGTGGATTTGGTCATCAACACGACCTCAGGCAGAAGGTCCATTGAGGCCAGTTTCGGAATCCGGCGCAGCTGCATCGATTATGCGGTTCCGTGCATGACTGAAAGCCATGCGGCCCAGGTACTCGTCTTAGCCCTAAGGCGCCGGCGCGAGCAACGCTTTGATGTTTACCCACTGACCTCCCTCGACCTGTAAGCTGTCCTTGAACTTCAGCCAGATTTTTCTACAATAGACGGGAAGCAACCGGAGATCATTATGGAAGAGGTCGTCAGGGTTTCCCATTTAGAGAAATCTTTTAAAAAAACTGGCTTGTCCTACGAGAGGATCAAAGTTCTCAAGGACCTCAATTTCTCTGTGCCGGCAGGTAAGATCACTGGCTTTTTAGGAGCTAACGGCTCGGGCAAAACCACCACCTTAAAATGTCTGCTCGGGCTGGCCTTCCCCGACTCAGGCACGGTTGAGTACTTCGGAAAAACTGAACTCACCGAAGACGTTAAGATGCGCATCGGCTTTTTGCCAGAGCGCCCCTACTTTTATGAATACCTCACCGGGGAGGAGTTCCTCAGATTTTACGGAATGCTCTCTAAGAAGTTTCTTCGCCAAGAGTTAGAGGAGCGCATTCAGCTGATTTTGGGGCGCGTCGGCCTTCAGAAAGCCAGGACCAAATCTTTGCGCAATTATTCAAAGGGCATGCTCCAGCGCATCGGGATCGCCCAGGCCCTGATTCACGATCCCGACTTTGTGATCCTGGATGAGCCGATGACGGGTCTTGACCCGGATGGACGCTGGGAGGTCACACACATTATAGAGGAGACCGCTGCTAAGGGGACTTCCATTTTTTTTAGCAGTCATCTTTTGAATGATGCAGAGAAGATATGTGATCACCTGGTGGTACTAAAGGATGGACAGGTTCTCTTTCATGGTCCCACTGCTCAGTTCGTTGGCCAAATGGACGCCCAGTTTTCGGTCTCTTACCGCTCGCCCGTAGTGGTAAATGGGGTTCAGCAGAAGGTGGTGGAGCAAGCGGACCTTCAGCGCACCATTGATGAGCTGCGCAGTCAAAAGTTTGAGATTCTTGAAGTCCGCAAGGCGCAGGTGAGCCTGGAGCAAGCCTTCTTAAAGGCCGCCTTCGGCAAGGTGGGTCCGTCGTGAGATCCGCTCTAATTATCGCTGTGAACACATTTAGGGAAATCATCCGAGACCGAATTCTCTACGGAATTGTGGTTTTTGCTCTCATCCTTTTGGGAGTTAGCCTGGCTCTAGGAAGCCTGGGAATTCAGGAGCAGGTCCGTATCTCACTTAACTTTGGCTTTATGGGGATTCAGCTCTCTTTGGTGGTGCTTGCCATTTTCGTGGGCAGCACCCTGGTCTATAAGGAGATTGAAAAGCAGACCGTAACCACACTCCTGGCGCGGCCCCTATCGCGGGTTGATTTTCTTTTAGGGAAGTTCTTTGGTTTGGCCCTTGTTATCCTCGTGGTGATGGCAGGCCTTAGCGGGGTGCTGATGCTGGTGAGCTGGGGGATGGGTTTTGAGCCGCAACTCTCGTTTGTGGTCGCCCTTTACGGAATTCTCTTAGAAGCCCTTGTGGTTTTATCAGTTACGATTTTCTTTGGATCCTTCAGTCGGCCCATCATGACGGTGATATTCTCTCTTGGAGTGTTTCTGATTGGGCATTGGTCTGAGAGCTTGTCCTACTTTGCCCTCCGGAGCGAGAGCAAAGGCTATCAGTGGTTTGCAAAGCTCATCAAAGTGGGCTTACCCAACTTAGAGTCCTTTAACTGGAAAGACCTGCCACTTTACGAGGGACCCGTCAGCGGGCAAGAGATTATGTTCGCAACCCTTTTAGGCCTGGGTTGGTGTATGGTTTTACTCAGCGTCACGGCAACTATTTTCAAAAGGCGGGATTTTGTCTGAACTTGCGATGTTTCCTTTGGGCTTTGGAATCGGCTTGATATTTGGCAGCTTTGCAAATGTATGCATTGTGAGAATTCCTCAGAAAAAAAACATAGCCTGGCCGGGAAGTGCCTGCCCCGCATGTCAGGCCCCCATCAAGTGGTACGACAACATCCCAGTGCTGTCCTGGATCCTTTTGCGGGGGCGCTGCAGGAAGTGTCAGGTTAAAATCTCCTTTCAGTATCCGGCTGTGGAACTGCTCACGGCGGTCCTATTTGGCTGGGCTGCCTGGCACTTTGGTTTAAGTTTTCAGCTCCTGGAAGCTCTGATCCTGATCTTTGGTCTGGTGTGCATCACCTTTATCGATCTAAAGCATATGATCATTCCCGACGTGTTCACTCTGCCAGGAATTGTACTCGGTTTGGGTCTGGCCTTGATAGCACCTGACCGCACCTTCCTCGGAGCTGTTGGCGGGGTGCTGGTTGGGGGTGGCTTTTTTTATGCTATCGCCTGGCTGTATGCCACGATTCGCAAGCGGGAAGGTTTGGGTGGCGGGGACATAAAGCTGATGGGTGCCCTTGGTGCTTTCCTTGGATGGCAGGCCATACCCTACGTGGTCCTAGTCTCAAGTCTAGTGGGCTCAGTCGTGGGTCTTTTGATCCTGGTGGTTCAGCGCCAGAACATGAAAACGGAGATACCTTATGGACCCTACATCGCCGCAGCGGCGCTTTCTTACCTTCTGGAGTGGCCCAATTTTTTGATCGATCTGTACGCTATCTATCGAACAAGTTTCGGCTTTTAGGCCCCTTTCCGATTCTTCCCCAGTTTGACTTTGCATGTCGCCTTCGATTTAATTAGCTCGGGGCGAAATTCTTACCGTCAACCTCATGGAATGAGGACGTGTCATGTTTTTTGGAAAAAAGGTCCTTGGGCTGGATATCGGCACAAGCTCAGTGAAGATGGCTGAAGTGGCCACCTCATCTAGGGGAGCTAAGCTGTTGCGCCTGGGATACACAGCGCTGCCGCCAGGAGTGGTGAGCGGCGGTGAAATCAACGACGTGGCTCAGCTCGCTGAGGCCATTCGCGCGGTTCACGTTGAGGGTGGCTTCAAAACCAAACGCGTCTGTATCGGCCTTTTTGGAACGTCGGTGATCACCAAAAAAATCTCCATGCCAAAAATGGACAAAAAGCTCCTCCAGGAACAGATCAGGTGGGAAGCAGAGCAGTACCTGCCTTTTGATATCTCCGAAGTGACTTTGGATTATCATGTGCTGAACACCCCCTCTGCTGCGGGGCCTGACAACATTGACGTTCTTTTAGTCGGTGCCAAGCAGGAGTACGTTTTCCGTTTTATCGAAGCCGTCTCTCTTTCGGGGCTGAGTACTTCTATCATTGATGTATCGGCTCTGGCGCTGGCCAATTGTTTTGAGTACAACTATGGCAGATTGCCCCAAGCGGTGAGCCTCTTGAACGTGGGCAGTGATGTCACCAACTTTGTGGTGATCGATCACGGTGAAGTTGTTTACTGCCGGGACATTCCACTGGGTGGATCCTCCTTCACTTCAGACATCGCCAAGGAGCTAGGAGTTAGTGTTCAAGAGGCCGAAACACTGAAGCTCAGTGCAGCTCATCAGGAGCCGGTTCCCGATGAGGTCCACAACTCAATCAAAGGCACCACTGAGATCCTCGCAGATGAGGTCAGCAACAGTTTTGACTTTTATGTTTCCATGGCCAGCGACCAACAGTCGATTTCCAAAATCTATCTATCGGGTGGCTCCGTAGGGATTCCAGGGTTAGCTGAGCAAATTACTAAAACCACCAGCGTCCCCGTAGCGGCTTTTGAACCTTTCCAGCGCATAGGGTTAGGATCTAAAACTCTCTCCCCCGATTATATTCAGCAGATCACGCCCTTTTTGCCGGTGGTGATGGGTCTTGCTCTGAGACAGGAGAGGGACTCGTGATCAGAATTAACCTCTCAAGGAATTTGGTGGTGGGTGCGGTCGCCGATGCGGGACTGGAGCTGAATGTCTCCTCAGACACCTCCACAAAGGCCGTAAAAAACGCGCTGCTATTTTTGATCTTTCCTCTCTTGATAAAGGGTGTTGAGATTTATCAAGAGTCTTTGATTAAACAGGAAAACAGATCGCTCACAGCCACTCTTGAGGCCAACCGCGCTGAAGTTGAAACATTTGGTCAGACCAGCCAACTTGTAGAAAAGCTCATGCGGGAGAAAGCTGAGCTGGATCTTCACTTGGAGCAAATTGCCCATATTTCTATCGAAAGGATTCTGCCTCTCAAGGCCCTAGATGCCCTTCCGGCCCTTTTGCCAGAGCGCACCTGGATCCAGTCTTTGGAGCTGGCTGACGACACGGTCAAGCGAGGTTCTGAGTCCCAGGCCACGGAGACCCGTGCTCAAGATACCAGCGTGACCTTTACGCTGCGTCTGGAGGCCTATTCACTCAATCCCGACGGTGGGCCTCTGTTTATGAGCGCCTTTGATAAGAGTATCTTTTTTGATCAAACCCGAATGGAGTCGACCACGCGGGAGACCTCTCCCATGGGGGATGTGAGCAAATTCGCTCTCGAAGTTAAGGTTAGGGAGGGATATTGAAGCTCGAAGAACGGCTGGCCAGCTTTGAACCCAAACAAGTTGTGGCTGCGGGCCTAATCGCTGCCGTGATTTGGTACATTTTGCCCATGGACAACGTTGCGGCTTTAAAAAGTCGGCAGCGCACTTTATCTGATGAGATTCAGGCCGTGGCTGTGGAGCTTGAAGACGTTCGTTTGGCAATGGCCAATAACGAAGTTTTCGAGTCGCAGGTCCGTGAGACCGCGTCCGTCTATAAAGAGATTCTGTCTTACTTTCCGGCTGAGTTCAGCACGCCTGATTTTATGATCGCTTTGACCAACTTGATGAAAGAGGCCGGAGGCTCCAGGATCAGAGTTCAGCCCATGGACAAGGTCTCAGCCTCGGACATATATGACCAGCACCCCTTTGCGGTCGAAATGGAAGGTACCTATCCATTCATAATGAAGTTTCTGTCGGATTTAACCAGGATGTCCCAAATCACCAGTGTCAGAGCTATTAAAATGGTGGCTGTCTCAGCTGATTCTCGCAGATCCGTCCTGAAATTTCAGGGGGTTGTTTCGGGGTATTCCTACCGGGGCAATTTGGGAGCAGATCAAGACGCGACCTTGGGTGAAGAGCCCATGGAGGAGACGCAGTGATCAAGCGAGGCCTTATAGTACTGTTAGTGATGGGGACTTTGCCTTGGGCAGAGGCACAAGAGATAGAGGACTACGGCGGGGAGCCTGAGCAGACGAGCTCCCGGCAGTTCACCCCTGAGCAGGCCAAAGGTATAGTGTCCTCACTGATTGCTCCTTACAACTTCACAGAAGACGTTCGCAAAGATCCTTTTCTTCATCCTGAAATTTTGCAGCCGCCTGAAAATTTGCCGAGCCATGGACCTTTCATGCCTCTGCAACAGTTTGATATAGCTAGCCTGAGGGTTCGTGCTATTCTGTGGAGTGTAAGACAGCCGCGCGCCCTCGTTGAAACCCCCACGGGCCAGACCTACACGGTCTCGCTCGGAGAGCGGCTCGGGAGCAAGAACGGGTATGTGGCCCTCATCAGGGAAGGTGAGGTAGTTGTCGTGGAAACTGAGGAAGTGAACGGTGAGACCGTATCTTCCACCCACGTCTTGACGATTCGAAGGTAAGGACGCCGTATGAAAAAAGCATCACAGATTTTCCTTTGTTTGACTGCGCTCACCTGGATCACTGGCTGTAGCTTGTTCGGAGGTGGTGATAGCGACACCCCCGTGTCCATCGAGCCCGGCTCGGCTGGCACTGAGTTGGACATCACTCAGGATGAGGGGTTTGCCGAGTTTGACAGCCCCGACGATTACTTTTTTTCCGACGACTCTTTTGATGATGAGGGTATGGACTTCGGCGCTTCCGAACAGGATTTCTTTGCCCAAGAACTTGAGCAAAGCGGAGGCGGCATCGATGAGTTCGGTGCAGCTGGGGACGCGGTAGGCTCAGAATCAGACTTTAATGATTTTGAAGTAGGTTTTGACGATGCCTTTGCCGAGAGCGGCGATAGCTTTGCCGACTCAGGCGCTGGATTTGATGACACAGGATTTGCCGACTCTGGATTTGATGAGGGGGCAGGGGATGCCTTCGCGGACGATTACTTTGCAGATGACTTTGCGCCAGCTCCTTCTGGCTTCAACGAAGTCACCAACATCGAGTATCTTGCAACTCAGGGCACTGGCACCCTGGTGATTGAAACTGCTCAACCTGTCACCTATCGCACCCGAAGGAATCCTGCCGAAAATCAGGTGGTGCTGGAGCTTCCGGGAGTTCAGTTACCCAAAAAGTTTGAGCGCCCCTACATCACTAGGGACTTTCAGCAAGACATCGCCAACGTGACGGCCTATTACGATCCGCCCACAGGGGAAACCCGCGTGGTTGTGCAGCTTGCAGCCGATGCGCGCTTTAACGTAGAGGCGCAGGGCTCCAGAATTGTACTCACTCCCGGTGAGACGGCGCTCGGCACATCATCAAGGACGGCTGAGGCCATGCCGCAAGAGGACACTCGCGAATCAGCGTTTGGTCCGCAATCCTCCTCTGAGGATATGGCCAACCACATGGGGGATGTGCTCAATTTTAAAGGAAAGCCCATCAACATCGAAGTGGATGACGGCGAGGTCAGGGACGTTCTCCGTATGATTGCCGAACAAGCTGGCATCAACCTCATCGTTGACGAGATGGTGCAAGGAAAGATTTCTTTGAAGCTAAGAGAGGTTCCTTGGGATCAAGCTCTGGCCCTCATTTTGAAGACCAAACAATTTGGTTTTGCCCGCCAAGGCTCTGTTTTGCGAATCACTACCCAGGACAGGTTAGCTGAAGAGCAGGCCAAGCAGCGAAGGCTGCTAGATGAAAGAGTTCTGGGCGAGCCCATTAGAGTGCGTGTGGTGACCGTCAGCTACGCTCAGGTAGAAGAGCTTAAAGACAAAGTCGAGTCCGTACTGAGCCAAAGAGGCAAGGTAGTGGTAGATCCGCGCACCGCATCTCTTGTGATCTCCGATGTGGAGGAGTATTTAGAGCGGGCGGACCGCTTGGTTAAGTCTCTTGACGTGGTTCCACGGCAAGTTCTCATCGAAGGCAAGGTTGTAGAAGCTAGAGAAACCTTTTCGCGCGAGATTGGTGTTAACTTTAGCCTCGCCGGTACGAGCTTTGAGTCTGGAAACGTCGGATTCAATTTAAACACTCGCAACTCACCGGCAGCCTCTGGTATTTTTGCAGACGGCTTAGGAATGGACCTTACAGCCGGAACTTTTGAAAATATTGGTGATTTGAACGCGTTCCTGGGTCTTCGTGAAAAAGAAGAAAAGATCAACGTGATTTCATCTCCACGCGTTGTCACCCTGAACAACAAAGAAGCTGAGATCACCCAGAAGACGCAAATTCCCATCGTGACCGTTCAACCCGGCACGCCCCCAACCTACACAACAGAGTTTAAAGACATCCAGCTTCTGCTGAAAGTGTTGCCACAAATCACCTTTGAAGGAAACGTGATCCTAGATGTGAATGTGCTCAGAGAGTTTCCAGACGCTCGGACCGTGGGTGGGCAGGACATGGCCATCAACTCTCGTTCGGCCACCACCTCCGTGCTCGTGCCTAATGGCCAGACAGCTGTTATCGGTGGAATTTATCAGAGCGACATAGTGGAATCTGAGACGGGCATACCCTTCCTTAAAGACATTCCGCTTCTCGGTAACCTCTTTAAGCACAGGGGCCGGGAGCACAGCAAAAACGAGCTGTTGATATTCCTGACTCCGCGTATTCTTCAAAATCACTCGGCTTCACCTCAAAAGCTTCTTAGTGAGGCTCCTTAAATGCGCTGGATGATCGGGCTTTTTTTCAGCTCAGCTCTTATGATTTCCTGCGGGGAAAAAGAAAAAGAGGTGCTCTTTTTAGACACCTATCCCAAAGAGGTCGCAGTGGGCTATGGCTCCTATCAGCCCTGCGAGCAGCGCCCCGCAGCTGGGGGTCTAGACAACGTGACAGGTTACTATGTGAGTGTGGCCAGCGTGAGGCTGCGCTGGCTTTCCAGCACGACAGGATTTGTGCCCGCCAACATCTCCCTTTCCATGGAGATTCCCGGTATAGGGCCCTACACCTGTGACCTGGATGGAGATAAAGTCCTGAGGCTTTTTGGACTTCCTCCCGCCGGTCTTCGGCCGGTAACAGACAGTGACACTTGTGACAACGGCGAGACTCTGGGCTGTCTTGAGGTCTCAAGCGATGCTGGCGGCGCGTGCAGCTTCAGCTGTGGAGAGCTTCCTCTAGATGAGTCCTCTCCGTTTCTTGTCCCAGCCACCATCGCCGTGCGCGGGGCGAGCGTTGATTCGGGCACGGGAGCGGCCGATTTCATTGAGACCAGCAGCCGAGTTCGCGTCAAGTTCGCCAAGTAAGCCCCTGCCCCCCTTGCGATTCATGAAATAAACTTGCTCGGTCCGGATGGGCGCGGTAGGCCTGAGGGCCATGGACCTATTTGAACATCAACATCAGGGTCAGAACGACCCGTCCGCCCCCTTAGCCCATCAGCTGCGCCCCCTTGAGCCAGGTCAGTTCCTGGGTTGGGAAAAGCTTGTGGCACCTGGTAAGCCCCTTTACCAGTACTTTCATCAGGGCAAACTTTCGAACTTTATATTTTGGGGTGATCCGGGCTCGGGCAAGACCACCATGGCTCAGTTGATGGCGGGCCAAAAATCCCACGTGTTTTTATCCCTCAGCGCCCTGGAGCTTGGCACTCGCGAAATCAAAGAGCAGGGGGAGGCGGCGCGCCGGCGCAAACTTGAGCAGGGCGTCTCTACGCTTCTTTTTGTCGACGAAATTCACAGACTCAATAGAACTCAGCAGGATCATCTGCTTCCCTACACGGAGCGCGGCGATTTTTACCTCGTGGGAGCCACCACCGAAAATCCCAGCTACCGTCTGCAGCGCGCGCTTTTAAGCCGCTCACGGGTGGTTAGGTTTGAGCCCCTCAGTGATGAAGAGCTTCGCCAGCTCGCAGAGCGGACTTTCGGAAAGACGGGCACCAGTTGGGAGAAGGTGGTCTCCGCAGAGGCTTTGGAGCGTCTGCTGGAAAGCAGCCAAGGCGATGCGCGCTCCCTGATCAACTCAATTGAATTTCTGGTCCACCAGCCCGAGGACTCCTTGCCGCTTAAGGTGGAAGATTTAGGTGAAGTGCTGGGCAAGGTGCTTCCGCTTTACGACCAGGCAGGGGATGAGCACTACAATGTGATCTCTGCATTTATAAAAAGTCTGCGCGGCTCCGACGCTGATGCCTCTGTTTACTATCTGGCTCGCATGCTCAAGGGTGGTGAGGACCCACTGTTCATTGCGCGGCGGCTGATCATCTTTGCCTCTGAGGATGTGGGCAATGCCGACAGGGCGGCACTGCCGCTGGCGACAGCTGGGCTTCAGGCCGTTGAGGCCGTGGGGCTGCCCGAAGCTGCCATCAACCTGGCCCACGTCACCACCTATCTTGCCAGCTGCCCCAAGTCCAACCGCAGTTATATGGCTCTTTTGCAGGCTCAAGCAGAGGTTGAAAAAACTGGCGCCTTACCGTTGCCTCTTCACCTTCAGACGCCTGAGTCTCAGCGGTGGAAGGTTGGTGAAGAAAAAAGCGGACCGTACAAGTACCCCCACAACTTTCCGCGGGCCTGGGTGGAGCAGAGTTACTTGCCCGAGCAGCTGAAAGACAAAAGGTTTTATGAGCCCTCAAACTACGGACTAGAAAAAAACCTCAAAGAGCTGATGCAGTGGCGCAAAGGCGATCCGAAGGATGCGGGTAGCTAGTTCACTACAGCGCTATTGAAACTGCAGAAGTCATCGCGCGAGTGAGTTTTGAGCTAGATCCCTGGTTATTTTTCTAAGATGACGTAGCTCCCCTTAAAGCTAGCCTTTTTTTCACCGCTTTGTAAGACGGCAGCTTCCACCGTGACGCGCGCTTTTTTGGAGCGTTTGAGAAGCTGCTGAACTTTACTTAGATCCGGCGCAGGTTGAAGTTGGGCGCGAATTTCAAAGTCCCCTGTGACAGGCCGGCCAAAGGTGATGTCACTGTGATAAAGCACCACATCGTAGTCTTCAATAGTTGGGTCCATCCAGTGCTGGGTGCAGATCCATCCGCCTAGTGCCAGTGCGCTGCTGAGGCTGCCCGCAAAGGCTGTGCCCTTGTTGTTTTGATTGGGTCTTAAGGGTGCCGCAAGACGCACCTCAGGGGTGAGCTCAAGAACTTTTAGCTCCATGGCCCGGCTCAAAGGCACTTCGTTTTCCATATACGTTTGCCAAAACTCGGTTGTGTTTGGGGAAGGGGATGTGGCCACGGGGTGTATCTCCTTAAGTTAAAAGGGGCGCTGTGCGACCAAGCAAAGGCATCGTTCGTTGCCGTGGACGGATTTAGCATGCTTGGTGTTGGACGGAATCATGATCCTGTCCCCTGCGCGCAAAAGCACTTGATTGCCCGAGATATTCAGCAGCAGCTCACCCGTTAGAACCATGCGGATCTCATCAAAGGGGTGGCGATGATCTTTTATGTGATCCCCTGGCTCTAAGGATTCTTCCCAGGGTCTGAGATCTTCAGCTAAAAAAATGCCTCGGGCTTGTTCCGAAGTTGGCAGGATCTTGGCTTGCCAGCGGTGAATGATCATGTCTGAAGTTCCTCCTTAAGCCCCCTCGCGGGAGCTGGCCCTATTTCCCAGGTTTTAGCCCGAAATGTCAAAATGTTAGGGGTTTTGCCGTCCTCTTCTGAAACACAGGGGCCTTTAGGCTACATCCTTCAGACCTGAATATCGAGCCGTGCTTTAAGTCCCAGGCAGGGGTGGACGATAGAGGGTTTGTGTGAAGCTAAGGAGGATTTTTTGAGCCCGTGCGATCGGCAGCTGAAGCAGGAAGAGATGCTCCAACAAATACAAAACTACGTAGCGAGGGCCACGGGCCTGAGCGCCGAACTGCAAGAAGATGGAATTGTTGTGGTTCAAAAAGTCGACAACAAGAGTCTACGCCTTGTAGCCTCCCACCTAGAGGAAGTTCTGATCCGCCAAGATCATCACGGCGTAAGTTTTCTTCAGGTGAACTTCGGTGATCATCGTAAGATCCTGCTCACGGACACTTTGATTGGCTTTAAGCCCTCGGTCCTTGCGGATCTAGAGATGGAGCGACTACCAAAGGTTGTTACAACTCCCGACATTCAAAGCATCTTCGAGGCGCTTCATGAAGCCTTGGGCAATATGGATGTAGGCATGGAGATTGAGATCCAAAACCTTAGGCGCGTGTTTGAGTCCGTGGTTAAGGGCGGCGAGCAAGTAGGTTTTGACCTCGATCTTGAGCGCCAAAAAATCCGCCGCATACCGCACATCACAGCCCGCGGCTCCGCCTAACCCTTGTGGCTCTGGGGACTGGCTCTGGGGACGGAGCCCCTACGCTCGAAACGTGATAGCTCCTAAGCCATCGAAGTTAGCCGTGATAAGGTGTCAGTTTCAGCTAAAAGGTGGCTGACACCTAAGTCCCCCTTTCTTTTTAGTTGACCAAAGACGCAAACTCGGACAAATTTTTCGACGATCGTCTGTAATTGGGGGCATAGCTCAGCTGGGAGAGCATCTGATTTGCATTCAGAAGGTCGCAGGTTCGATCCCTGTTGCCTCCACCAATTTCCTCTAAAACTTGAATATCCGCCCGAAAGGGCTTGCAGCTCCTGGGCCAGCTGGCCTCGCGCCATGGCAGCCAACTGAAGCTCGGTAGGCCCGTGGGTGCCCCGCCCCCTGTGTTTATGCCTAAACAGCAGAAAAAACCAAAGGTGCCACCCCGCCATCCCCCACCCCTAAAATAAGAGGTAGACGGCCAGATCGACCCCTCATCCTGAAGCTGTGTGGCTAAATAAGAAGGATGAAGCTCGGTCTGCTTAGTTGCTAAGCAGCTGGCCATCTTTCTGTGCCGAAAGCCTATATATTGACTTTAGAGGCTCACTTTGATAGATTTCTTTCTTCGCTCAAGAACTTCCAGTTATCGACAAGAAGATCTTTAGGACGAACTGCTAGGGTTTTTTGGGGAGTTCAATCAGTCGTAAAAAATAAGTTTTTTTTGGTGTTGACGAGGAATGCGAATCTCTATAGAACACCGTTTCGCTCTTTGAAAACTGAATAGCTAGATCAGATAGTTGTGAGGTCCCTTGAAGAAGATGGGATGAAAATTCCGGAAGCTTCAAAGGAAAGCAATTTTTGAGAATGAGAACAAGCGTACTAATTTAGAGTACCGGTTTTGAACTTTTTTAACTGG
>CAYRIE010000021.1:0-14223 GCA_964424215.1 uncultured Pseudobdellovibrionaceae bacterium | reverse complement strand
GGATGGCGCCTCCCAGAAGTATGTCCAGACCGATTTTGGCGGCTGCGCTAACTGGAGCGAAATTTACGAATTTGACTACTTTGCTCCGGAATCCTTCATTGAAGTAAGGCGCCTCTTTAAAGTGACAGGCGGTCACAGGGGGGATGTTGAAGTGGTTCTGGGTGTGAACCCATGGTCGGGCAGTGTCGTTGACTTAAGATATGATGAGATGAACGATGTGGCCTTCAACGCTGCTGGACCTACGACCTTTGCAGCTACTCTCAGCTCTTCTTTAACCCTCAAGGCTGAGACCGACCAAAAGAGCATCCGACTCGTTTACCAAGGACACGCTTACAACGATTTTGAAATCGATCACAACCTCAGCCTTAAAGTGGCGCATTACTACCAGGTGGAATTTAGCCCCTCTGTTTTTCGCCGAACTCTATCCCAGGAGAAGTCTTCCTCTTCGCCGAATCAGGGTCAGGTGAGGCTTAAGGCGGTTCTGCTAAAAGACGACCTTAACAACCAGGACCTTTCAAGTTTCGACAACTACATCACCGCCTTTGAAAGAGTCTTCAACATCGAAAATGGGACGGTGAAGTCCCAAACCCTACTTAAGTTTCCCGACATCACGGCTGTCTCTAGCCGCATGCGGGTGCTTGTGAGAGTGGAGCCCATCGTGGACAGCCCCAGCGTGACGGGCGCTAACTTTGAGGGCTACCTGGGCTCTTTGCCTGGCGGCAGTATGGATCTTGTTCCCTCCGAGTATGACGTAGGAAAGATATTTGCGAGCTTTACCACTAAAGAAAGGCAGATCGATCAAGAGGGCCTCTCTGGTATAGACCTTCTAAAAGCCACCGGCAGCTTCACTCAGATCTCAACTGAGGAGCTTTTAGCCACTCGGTCAGAGATGGATTGCTACCCCAGCAGCAGATACACCGAGCGGGAGTGCCGTTTCGTTCTATTTGCCCGCCGAGCCTGCGAGATGCTTTCCGCGGATCAGAATTTTTGCAATCTACCTGCGTTGACTTTAGGGCGGGTGGGACAAATTCAGCAGGGCTGGTTTGTGGAAAATGGAGCTCAAGTGAAGCTTGAACGCCATGGAATTTCCCACTCTCCTGAGGTCTTAAGGTTTTCCTCTGGGATTTCACGGGGCAGATCTTTGAGCATGGCAGGAAGCGCAAGCCTTGGACTGAGTTTTGATTTGGGTCTTTCCGTCCCGCTCGTGAGTCAAGGTGTGGGCGGCTCAACCGGCCAACCGATAGCCAACTTAGGTTCCAGCTTTGGAGCTAAGCTTGGGGCCTCGCAATCTTTTTCCTACGCCCGGAGCGTTTCTCGTAGCGCTTCTGTTGAGTCCAGCCAATCCTTATCCCTTGTATCCCAGGCGCAAGAGTTTCGAGTGGAGACTCAAGCTCGCCACTGCATGATCTACACCGTCACAGATCACGACAGGGCTCAGAGATATGGGATCAATGGCAAGGGTGCTTACTACTGCGAAGATACGCCTTATGAGGTCGCTGGCAAGGAAACCTATTACTATATCAGTGGTGGCAACGTTCCCACAAATGCTTGGACCGATGGCCAAAGCCTGGCTGAGAATCCCTGGCTTATGTTCGTTCGAGGCAACAGCCGCATGGGAGTTTTCCGTGAGTTGGTTTCGAAAAAACAGGTGAATATTGAGATTTCCGACATCGTTATCAAAAGGGACGAGAGCCGTGTGCCCCAAGCCCTTTACCAAAGAGTGAACCAAGACTTTCCAGGGATGATTTCAGAGATCATTTCTGTTTCAGAGTGATCTCTGACGTGCCCTCATGGACGAGGGACTTTTTCTGCCACCTTTAAAATGCTCGTGAAAACAACTTTGGAGCTGCAGTTTGAATAAGCCACACCGTATTCCATCTCTACACATTCGAAGCATAGCACTGGACATCGTTTTGTCCGTGCTGACCTGCATGCTCTACAACATCTACTGGCAGTACAAGCAAATGGGCGCTATCAACGCTATGATAAAGCAAGAAAAGTACAGCTTTTCCATCTGGCTGATTCTGACCCTCATTACCTGCGGCCTTTACCATATTTATCATGAGTACCGTAAATCCCAAGACATCGATCGGGCGCTGGGGCGTACGAACTCTAACGAGCCTCTGGTGATGGTTCTGCTAACGGTTCTGGGGCTTAGTATTGTGGCCGACGCCATTCAGCAGTCCTCTATCAATTCCTATTTCGGGGATCACGGACTTTAAGGGAGAGCCACAGGGTGCTTTCAGGGAAATCAAAGGGCCTGCTGAAATGGGGTTTTTTAGTGGGTCTTCCACTTTGGATCCTTTCGGCTCAAATCCTAGTTTCTAAGATGACCGTTATGGGCGCCGCCCGCTTCCTGATCCCTTTTAAATGCCCCCTTAATTTCTTTACGGGTCTTTTATGTCCCACGTGCGGGCTGGGTCGCTCGCTGATTTTGAGCCTTACCGGCAGGTGGGGCCAAGCTTTTGAACTGCACTTTCTAGGACCACCTCTGGCCCTTTTAGCGTGTGCGCTTTGGCTGGTTGTGCTTCGCGGCCGGCTGGATTTGCCCCGTCGGGCCCTAGGGTGGATAAAGACGGCAAGCAGCCCTCAGCTGGGCTGGACTCTGGGGCTCGCGTTTTGTGTATGGGGATTTTTCCGCAATCTCTAGCAGAGCTCCTTTGAAGCTAAAGTAATGTAGTTTAAGATGCTTTCCAGCTGTAAAAAAGCGTGAACTTTTAAGGAGTTTCCGCTATATGTTCTCTTTTCCCAAGTGAAGGAGGACAGTCATGCCACAACCCAAATCCCGTGTGAGCCGATCTAGGCGCGGAATGAGACGATCCCATGATGCATTGTCTGCACCCACTGTACACACTTGTGAAACGACAGGAGAGCTAACTCGGCCCCACAGAGCCCACAAATCAAGCGATGGCTCCTACTACTTTAAGGGCAAGCAAATCTCTGCAGCTCGTTTTAAAGTTGAAGAGTCCAAAGACGCCTAAGTCTAAGGCTCCTTAGAAGGTCTTTAAAGCGCAATAGAAAATTTGCAGTAATACTTTGTTGCGAGCCCTTACCAGGGGCCGCTCCCTCCCATATTCTCCTTCCTAGCTAACGCGACTTCCGGCTTATCTGAGCTGGAAGGGAGGAAGGAAGTCATGACAGAAGAACAACTCGAATACCGTCACGTTAATCCCGGGATGAAAAACTTCATCTACATTGCTCTTGGGATGATGCTGCTTGCAGGACTTGTGGTGGCGGGCGTTTACGTTGCCGACCGTTTGTTCAACGTGGCGGGCGTAGAGGCCACTCCACAGCCTTCACAGTTACAAGTAACCCCCGACACAAGACAGGAGCAGTAAAGATGTGCCTTAACTGCAGCACCCACCATATTATTCCCTATTCTAAACACGGCTTTAAGCCAGTAGATAAGACGATTGCTAAGGATGTCTCTAAAGATAGGGAGCATGCCTTCGGTCTTCTTGAACCTCTTCAGAAACACCTCCTTGAGGTCAAAGTACTTAACGGAGAGGAAGAGGTAGTGGATCCAAGATTAAGCAAAGTAGACACATATCCGATAAGACCTTTTGGATACCATCCTTACCCCAACGATCACTTGTCACCTTTTGAGAGGGCTCGATGAAACCCATCACTGATGAAACACTTCACAAAGATCGCCAAGGTTTTCCAAATACGGAACGAGTCAGTCCGCTGAACATCGCAAAGCTCAATCGCAACACTCAAGAGCTGCAGGAAGTTCAGCAGGACGCGCCAGCAGGTGCCTCAAATTCGAACGCAACAGATCTGCGAAAGAAGAAAGATCCTGCTGTCGACCATCAAGAAGAGGATGAGCAGCTGGATGAGGCCCTAAAGCACACCTTCCCCGCCAGCGACCCCGCCCAGCAACCCTAAACTTTCTTTCGCTCAAGTCCATCCTGCCAGGGGTTGAGAATAGATTCGTCAAGAACTTCGACGAAAGTCCGATAAAATATGTATGGGAAAAAAGAGACTCGATCAAAGTGGGTTCTCTCTTGTCGAAGTTCTCGTAGCGGCAGCGATCTTACTCGTAAGTGCTCTGGCCATCGGATATCTGGCTAGGGACTCTCACATACCCACATTGGACTCCCTTAAAGCGTGTCAGGACATTAATGAAGAGGTTCTGGCTCAAATCAATGGTTTGGGTAGCGGTGATTTCAGCTATGTCTATGGCACGGGTCAAAACTCGGGGTTCACCTCACGGAATTGCCCTGGCCATGTGTGCGAGTTGGCCGAGCTGGGACTATCCCGAAGCCTGCGTTGGTCCTCGGGAAGCGGTAAACAGCTGACAACAGCGCGGGCGCCCGGGCAGCCACCATCGGTCGTTAAACCTCACCTCCTGCGGCTCAGCTCAATTAACTACCTTCAGGCCCTGTACAACTCAGCTAATTACTGCTCATCCCCCCGGACACTGCCCTCGGGAGATTTTGACATCTTCAGCGGCGGCCAGAAAAACCTCTTAAGAAACCGTGGCAGGGACGGAGCAACATTAATCCGCATTCAACTTCTGAGCAGGCAGGCGGATCTGAGCTGCAATCGCCCCGTAGATATCCGCCCAGCTTCCGTCCCCCATGGTCACACAAGCCCCGCAGCCAGTATCGTAAGTCAGCCGGCTGCAAGTGACTCGGGGTTTAGGGTTGAAGTAATTTCCAGGTATGAAGAGGCCGACGGCACGGTGAAGTCTTGCTCTACTGAGAAGGACTTTTTCTATAACAAGGCAGAGGGCTATCGCGGGCAGATCACTGAATCGGTGCTTTCCACCTATCCGAGGCCGCCCTTGAGTTCCAGAGGGCTACCCCTATGCAGTCAGCCTGATCCGCCGGTTGAATTCTCCTCCAGGTACGCTAAAGCAAAAAAAGATTCTGTCCTGCTTTGCCGCGATCGGTCCCAAGTGGGAAGTTACGAATCTCCGGCATCTTGTAGCTCTGCCTCCGGTGGTGCTCCCTATTGCCACTGCAATGCTTCGGACGGATGTCATAACACCTGGGCAAGCTTTCCTCTACCGACGGATCCATCTGGGCTGACCTTAACAAGTCCCAACGATGAGTGGTTCCCTTGTGACCAGCTTCCAAGGTACCTACTCTCTAAGGGGATCACCTCAAGCCTTTCAGCTACCAGGGTAGAGTTTCATCCGTCAGGTAATGGAGCGATGACCCTGTCGGTGAATTCGGTCAATACCGCATCTCCGCCTCGTCCCAGGAGCATTCGTGTGGATGTTATTGAGGTGGATTCGGCACTCAACAGTTCTATAGACAGAGCAGGGGCCACCTGGACGACATTAACTGCGGATTATAAGGGTAGGGACCCAGGCAGAGCCTGTATCGACTATTGTGATGGTGCTGACGGATTTTTTTGCGGCTCCTGTCCTGGGCCCTGTGATTGTCCTTCCACAGCGGAGACCTGTGCTTGCCCCACCTGGGCGGCAGCCAACCCCTGCGATTGTACCCCGGGTTATGATGTCGCACACCCATGTGAGTGCGGCCTTGAAACAGACCCCTGTATTTGCATTTCAGGATATGCCGAAGCAAATAAGTGCGATTGCGGCTTGGCGTCCTGTGACCCTTGCGAGGGGCTGTCGGGCACAGACCTGATTTGCTGTGAAGATTCTAGCGATCCAGTTTGCAGTGGCGGCGGCATTGTACCCCCACCCCCTTCCTGCGTTTCATCATGTCACCCGGGAGGATTTGCAAGCTGCGAGGACATACTGGGAGTGCCAGGAGCTGGAATAACCTCAGATTACAGCTGCACCGCCCCTTTCATCCGCTGCACCTGCCCCTAGGGGACGGAGCTTAGGACCACCCACTGACTACGCCTTGCGCGCTTTCCTCTAGGGGACGGAGCTTGGAACCACGAACGGGCTAGGTCTTGCGCGCTTCTAAATTGAATTTACTCGTTGAGTGTAGGCTTTAAAGCTTGAAGTCAGAAATCTACGCGAAGATCGGGGACTGATGTTGCCCCACAAGGCTTTTAATCGCCGAAACTTGGGTCAGAGCTCACCCACCCGACGAAAAGCAGGTGAATTTCAGCAAAGACTTGCAACAGCTTCCGTGTGCAAGGAGCTTGCTAGTTAAATTAATGAATGTCCTTGGATTTAAAAGGCAGAATTAGCCGCTAGGAGCGGGCTGATTTTCCTCGAGAAGTAGCCGGACTCGTTGAACTGAGCTTAACTGCCATAAAAGTGATCCGATAAATTTGGAAGTCAGGTCAATTGTTTCGCTGACATCTTCGATATAATTTTGGAACAGGCTTCTGTACTTAGCTTGCCTCTGCTTTGCCGTAATTCCTAGGTCCAAGTACCATTGTGGAACGGTCAATATTTCACAGAACTCATCGGTTATCCCATAGGCGTAGAATCTGTAACTTGAGTACCGGTAATTTTTGAGACTTTTTAGCGTACATCTTCCCGCCCTAATAGGGTTCGCTTCGATATAAAAGTGAACTCGCATCAAGTGCTCTATGTTCTCTATAAGGGAGGTCTTGGGCCTACCTTCGGCAACTTTGCCCGACCTCTTATGTATCTTGTTAAAGTAGATCCCAAAAAGTGAATGCGCCTGCCTAAGAAAGTTAGAAAAACTGAGAGCACCGTCACAGTACTGGATCAAGTTATGAAAATGATTATCCATAACGGTATAAGCATTAATTTTTAAGGAGCTGTCCTTGTTGTACTTTTTTAGAGCAGCTTGGATGCACCGGAGGTAGAGATTTTTTATAGAATTCATCGAGAGGTAAAACTCTTTGTTGTGACACCTCCAGAACTGATGGACGAACCCTTGAGTGTCATAAAGCTGAATGGAGCGGGGCAATCTCATGGGGGAGTCCAGCTGCGAAAAGAGTGCCGAGCCGGCCATTAGCTATATTTAGCTCAGGAGCTAAAAGGTGAGCGAGATACGAATCCGGGAATCGGAACTGATGTGCCGACCTGGTCCACACGTACAGATTCGAGTTCAAATCGGATGCACATAAGTAAAGCGGCTCCTTAGAGCTCCGTCCCCCGTAAGCCCGTTGGAAGTAAGTCTATACGCGGAGGGTAGGGAGCTCCGTCCCCTGGTAGGGCAAATATTTACAAGAAGGCGCCTTTCTCCGGGCTCCAGGTCAGCTATAAAAGAGGCTAGGAGCAACGCCTTGGCAAGAAGCATATGGAATGGGGCGCTTAGCTTCGGACTGATCAACATCCCAATTGGCATCATGAGTCCCAAGCAAGAGGAGCCTTTAAGATTTAGAACGCTAGATAAAAGGGACCACGCCCCTGTGGGCTACCGCAATTACAACAAGTCCACAGGCAAGGATGTCCCAAAAGAAGAGATCGTTAAAGGCTATGAGTTTGAGCCTGGCCAGTTTGTGGTTCTTACAGATGAGGATTTTAAGAAAGCCAACCCTAAGGCGACCCAAACGATAGATATTCAAGAATTTGTAGATCTCGATGATGTGGATCCGTTGCTTTTTGAACGGCCCTACTACTTGGTTCCGGGTAAGAACGGAGAAAAGGGTTACAAGCTCCTGAAAGAGGTTCTTGAGCGTCAGAACAAGGTAGCCATAGCCACCTTTGTGCTGAGAACCAAGCAGCACTTAGCCATTCTCATGCCACGTGGAGACTATTTGATTCTTGAAGTGATCAAGTACGCCCATGAAATCAAGGAAGTAGATGAGGCCAACTTTCTAGATGATTTTGACTTCAGCAAAGTCAAGATCAGCGAGAAAGAAATCAAGATGGCTGAATCTCTGGTTGAAGGCATGACTGAGGACTGGAACCCTAAGAAGTTTGAGAACACGTTCGAAAAAGACCTTCTCCATCGCATAGAAGAAAAGGTTCAGAAAGGTGAGACTGAGATCTCACCCGAAGTGGATGAAGAGGTCGCCATGTCTAATACCAACGTAGTTGACCTCTTGCCGCTCCTTGAAAAAAGTCTGCAAGCTAAAACCAAGAAAAAATCCAATACTAAGAAAGCCGCGGGCAAGAACGGCAAGTCAAAGCCTGCTAGTCGATCGAAGAGGGCATGAGTTTAAAAAAGTACCGCAGTATGCGCGATTTCTCAAAATCCTCGGAACCCTCGGGGGAAAAGGCCGCACCCAAAGCTGGCAAATCCTTCGTCGTGCAAAAGCACTTTGCCTCAACACTGCATTATGATTTCCGGCTCGAGCTGGGTGGAACTCTTAAGTCCTGGGCCGTTCCCAAGGGTCCCTCCATGGATCCTAAGGTTAAAAGACTAGCGGTGCAGGTGGAGGATCATCCGGTGGAATACGGCGGGTTCGAAGGTGAAATTCCCAAAGGGGAGTATGGCGCAGGTAAGGTTCTTATATGGGATCAAGGGGAATGGACGGCCCAAAAACCGCCGACTAAAGGCCTGCGTGATGGAAAACTGGAATTCCAGCTGAAAGGCAAAAAGCTCCGAGGTTCGTGGGTACTCGTAAGATCTACCAGCTCAAGGAGTAAAGCTGGCAAAGAGTGGCTCCTGATGAAACGCAAAGACGCCTGGGCCAAACCCAGCGAGGAGTATGAAGTCACTGAGCGCCAGCCCGACAGTGTACTGGATGAAATACTGCCGGAAGTGCCGAGCTCAATGAAGCCCCAACTTGCGACGCTGAGCGAGACTGCGCCCAAGGGAAAAGACTGGTTGCACGAGGTTAAGTGGGACGGATACCGGACTCTTACGCGAATTGAGAATGGTAAAGTTCAGCTCTTTTCAAGAAACGCACACGATTGGACCCATCGGTATGAAATCTTTTTGCCCGTTCTTGAATCTTTAAAATTGAAATCAGCATGGCTGGATGGTGAGGTGGTCTGGCTGCTAGATAGCGGTCAGCAAAGCTTCTCTGCCCTACAGAAGTCCTTTGAGTCCCCCGATAAATCGGGCCTTGTCTACGTGCTCTTTGACCTTTTGGTTTTAGATAATAGGGACCTGAGGGGCTATCCTCTTGTGGACCGGAAAGAAGCGCTTAAAAGCTTGCTAAAAGAAGTATCCAGCCCTCTTCTTCGCTTTAGTGATCACTTCCAGGTCTCTGGGCCCGATTTTAAATCGGCCGCTTGTGAAATGGGCCTTGAAGGAATCGTTTCAAAGCTCAGCACCGCCTCCTATCAGTCAGGCAGGAGTACAGACTGGTTAAAGATTAAATGCCGTAAAGATCAGGAGTTTGTCGTAGGTGGTTTCACCTATGAAAAGGACTCACGCCAGAACCTGGGTGCGCTTTTATTGGGAGTTTACGAGGGCGGAAAATTTCGCTATGCCGGCAAAGTGGGTACGGGTTTTTCGGGCGCTACCGGACAAAAGCTCATAACAGAGCTTAAAAAAAAGAAAACCGACAAGAGCCCGTTCCAGATTGGAAAGCCGCCGGTAACTGGTCAAACCCACTGGGCCCGCCCCGAAATGGTGGTTCAAATCAAATACTCCGATATCACCGATGAGGGGCTCATCAGGCATGGCTCCTTTGCAGCGGTGCGCGATGATCAGCCAGCTCGCCAGGTCATGCTTGATAAGCCTCCACCAAAATCTTCCTCTGCCAGCAAAAAGCGTAGGACCCCTGCAGTTAAACTCACCCATCCAGGTCGAGTGGTCTACGACGTTCAAGGGCTCACTAAGGAGGATCTCTTTAATTACTATGAAGAGGTCTCAGAGTGGATACTTCCCCACCTTAAGGAGCGCCCTTTGGCGCTTCTGAGGTGTCCGTCTGGTGCAGCAGGGGAGTGCTTCTTTCAAAAACATCTCACGAGTCTTCCCACAGGTGTGCAGCAGAAAAAAGTGAACTCCAAGGAGAAAGACAAAAAGGAGAGCCTCCTTACGGTGTCCAGCCAGCGCGGTCTGCTGGAGCTCGTGCAGCTTAACGCGATTGAGTTTCACCCCTGGGGGAGCACTCTTAAAAGCATTGATAACCCGAACCTGATTGTGATGGATCTGGATCCGGGTCCTGAGGTGAGCTGGACTGATCTTAAAGACGGAGCCCTTCAACTTAAAGAGCTTTTGAAAGAGCTCGGACTGAAGTCCTATCTGAAAGTTACCGGCGGCCAAGGGCTGCACCTTCATATTCCCATAAAGCCCCAGTATGGCTTTGACCTAGTTAAACCGTTTGCAAGAGCCCTAGCAAAAAAACTGGTCAAAGATGCCCCCCGGAAATTCACATCGCAAATTGCTAAGTCTAAGAGACGTGGCAAAATTTTTGTGGACTATCTTCGTAATGGCTACGGAGCAACGGCTGTGGCCACGTATTCCGCCAGAGCCAGACCCGCTGCCAGTGTGGCTATGCCTTTAAAATGGAGCGATTTAGCTAAAATATCATCATCTGACCAGTTCCAGCTAACTGAAGCTATTAGATGGCTTAGAAAACGTCGATCTGACCCCTGGTCTGACTATTGGAGCAATCAGCAGAGCCTCACTCGGATTTTAGATCAGCTAGAAGCAGACTAACTAATGATTTCCTACTTAGCCTTGGGCCGGTTTCCGTTAAGGCACCGCTGATTTTTGTGGTCCATATTGGCAGTTTTGGGGACGGAGCTTCCCCAGCTTATTAAAGTGCAGCACAAAAGCTCATTAATTTTAAAGCTTTAGCTGGATGTCCTCTTTATCCTATAATGGATATTATGTTACATGATGGGTATGGATTAGAGAAAAGATAGTAGCTCCGTCCCCACAAGTCGTAGCTCTTACAAGTCCACATAGGCCGCTTATTCGATTCCAACAGCCGGAGCACCTTTTGAACCTCCGTCCCTCGAAAGTCCCTCAAAAGGTGTCAGGTGCCATGAGGCTCCCTCGTTTTTGGTTGGACAGGCGAGCGCCTGGTGAAGCTCCGTCCCCAAATCGCTAAATCTCACCTCGAAATGGGAAGTCTTTCGTCACCTGAGCCTCCGGAAGCTGGTGGTTTTACAGAATCTTGGGATGTTCCTTGGGCAGCTTTCATTAGAATCATCCGCATTAGATCAAAAACTCATCACCCCGGAGGTTTCGTGATTAGCAATAAACTTAAAGGCAAAAAATTCGCCGTATTGGTCGCTGATGGTTTCGAAGAGTCTGAATTTGTAGAGCCTAAAAAGGCGATTTTGGACAATGGCGGTTATGTTGAAGTGGTCTCCCTCCATTCTGGAGAGGTCCGAAGCTGGAAGGATGGCAACTGGTCCACTAGCTATAAGGTTCAAAAAACCGTCGATGAGGTCAGGGCTGCTGACTACGATGGACTCATCCTGCCAGGTGGAGTGATCAATCCGGATCGGCTTCGCCGGAGCAAGGCCGCCGTGGATTTTGTCGCTGATTTCTTTCAAGAAGGTGCTCAAAAGCCTGTTGCGGCCATCTGTCACGCCCCGTGGATGCTGATCGAGGCTGATGTGGTGCGCGGCCGTCATATGACCTCCTTTTTTAGTCTGCAGACCGACCTTGAAAATGCTGGCGCCCACTGGGTCGATAGAGAGGTCGTGGTCGATAAGGGCCTGGTAACCAGCAGGTCTCCTAGGGACCTACCCGCCTTCACCCGTAAAATGGTTGAGGAGTTTCAAGAGGGACAGCACAATGTGCCTCGCTCCGATTATCAGGCAGGTTACGGCTACTAAGGCACCTCCCTTGGGGCGCATGAGATCTTTTTGGACTTTTGCGCCTAAAGTGTTTAAGTCATGGAATGCCTAAGACGATTTCCAGCTGTCGCCGTCTATTCCTTGCTCTAGCCCTTTTTCAGCTTGTTAGCGTCCGAGCATCGGAGGCCTGCACCCTATTTGCGTCTTATTTGGGTCAGGTTCCGGTGGCTGGGAAAATCAGGGACACCCAAGATCACCATGAGCAGGCTTTAAAAATTCATGAAGTTAACGGAAGTGGCGAGGAGCTGTTCTCTTACCTGGGGCTTTTTGCAGAAAATGGGGCTGAATCCATCACGCTGAGCCCCTTAAAAATGGGGGTGAATGAAAGGGGGCTATTTATAGGGTTTGCCACAGCAAGCTCCGTCCCCAGGGAGGCTAGGAGGACGGCACCTTACTTTAGGGACCTAACCCATTTCCTTTTGACCCGAGCCTCCTCTGTGAAAGAAGCGATCGAAATTTTAAGCCGAATTAAGGAGCCCCTCGGCTCGCGAATTATGATTTTAGCTGATGGCTCAGAATCTGTGCTGCTTGAAAATGGTCTAGAGGGACATTTCCAGCTTCAACGCCGCCCTGAAATCTTCGCAACTAATCATTTCCAGTCTCCGAAGCTCAGGCATATGAATGTTCAGGCTATGACCGATAGCCGGCGGCGCTTAGAGCTTGCCGAAACGCTGATGCCTTACCTGTCAACGGCCCTACCGGTCTATAAAGATCTTTGGGTTCCAGATGATGAGTCCAAATCCACCTACACGCGCTCCGACTTTGCCGTCTACTACCCGCCGGGACAAAGTCCGCAACTCAGGGTTCGCATGGAAAACGGTGGCAAGATTCAAACCGTGGAGCTTTCTTTGGAGCAAGTATTTCCAAGGCACTCCACCCGGCTTTAGCGCTGGTGAATCTTCCATACGGCTTGAATGTCTTCAAGCACCTTGGGGAGATCACTTAGCTTTAATGAGATAGGTCCATCGCACAGGGCCTTATCCGGATCGGGATGGGTCTCTAAAAAGATCCCGTCTACACCCACAGCCATGGCAGCTCGGGCCAGCAAGGGACCATACTCCCGGTTGCCGCCGCTCTGACCATCAAGAGCTCCCGGCCTTTGCGTAGAATGGGTTACATCCATCACCACAGGCTGCCCCGTTTTCCTCATTTCATAAAGCCCAGTCATATCGTTAATGAGCCTATGATAACCGAACGTAGTGCCACGCTCACACAAAAGGACTTTATCGTTACCTGCCTTTTTGGCTTTCTGTACGATGGCTGCCATATCGGTGGGCGCCATGAACTGACCCTTTTTTATATGCATCACCTTGCCGGTTTTGGCGACCTCTACGACTAGATCCGTTTGTCGGCACAAAAAGGCTGGGATTTGCATCACATCCGCAACTTCGGCCACCGCCTCCACCTGAACAGTTTCATGCACGTCCGTGAGCAGAGGAGCCCCGACTTTTGATTTAATCCGGTCCAAAGAGGCTAAGGCAGACTTCCAACCCGGGCCGCGAAAACTTGAGGCGCTCTGCCGGTTGGCTTTATCAAAGGAGCATTTAAGAATCCAAGGAATCCCTAGCTCTGAGGTCACGCGCTTAAGCTCGTGGGCGACCTCAAGAACCATGCCCTCATCTTCTAAAATATCGGGACCTGCAAACAGCACCCATTTATCCAAGGCGCCCCATGAGTAGTTCTGGCCTGCGAGCGTGGCAGTCACCGGCTTTTCTAGTGGTCTGAATTCAGTCACGTCGGGCTCCTTGTGGTTCCTAAATACTATGCATTGATGCAAATTCAACAGGGTAGGAAAAAAGCTCTGTTAATACTTCAAAGATGTCAAGAGAAAGGCTGTCCGGCGCTGGAGCCCATGGCATACTCTGCCCATCCCTCCATCGAAAGTTTGAGTGACACAATGAAGCTAAACCTATCCTCTAGGGCTTACATCTATCGCCTCTTTAGCACATGGGCCGTTGGATCCTTGATTATTCTGCTCCTTTCATCCCCGGCTCCCGCGGCAGACTCTAGGGGTGGAAAGTGTGAAGCCGCCCTGACCTCTGCGCCCCGTCAAACCTCACAAAGTGTCGATCGATTTGAAACGCAACTTAGGGACCTTTTGACAGAGGCGGTTTACGAGGACTTGGCCACCCAGACACAGACCACGCCCGAGCAAAATCGTTACTGGATTGCACAGGCCACAGCACCTGCTCACCCCAGCAGAGTCTCCTTTGTTTTTGAAGTGCCCGTGGTCAAGCGCATGAACGATGCTGTCATGGTGGGTAAAAAGTCCATCGTGAACGTTCTTTTGAATTACTTAAAATCTAGTCTCAAAGACAAGTTGACCGACAAGCTTCCCCGAGGACTGGGCCTTCACTGGTACTCGGATTTTAAAAACCTGGGTCTTCTCCTTGACGTCAGTGGTACAGGACTATCGGAGAGAGTCCTCCGGGCGCAGGTAGCGGAAGCTCTTGGGGAAACTCTGAGCGAATTTGATTCGCTTGTGCAAAAGGCTAGCCTCCACACCGGCCTTTACACATCCATCCATCCAACTTCATGGCTCAAATCAGGCGGCGGGCACAGCCCCCAGTTTGCCTCATCTGCGGCCCGCCTGGCGCGCTACTCCTCAGCCTCTAACGACAGCGCGCCAAACCTTTACTGGTTTCATGAGGAAGGTCTTC
>CAYRIE010000020.1:0-14364 GCA_964424215.1 uncultured Pseudobdellovibrionaceae bacterium | reverse complement strand
AGCAGCTCCTCGACCTAGGAGTTGCCTTCGTCGGTCAGGGAAACCGTTCCGCTTTTTTCCTCCATCGTAAAGTGCACATCAAGTTCAAGCCGAGGGATGATTTTGTTCACTTCGACATATTTTTCAGTGGAGCGCTCTGCCTGGCCGGAGATAATTAGGGGCGTTCGGGCTTCATCAACCAGGATGGAGTCGCACTCATCCACGATGGCAAAATTGAGCTCTCGCTGAACGTAATCGCTCAGGCGAAACTTCATATTGTCCCGCAGATAATCAAAGCCCAGCTCGTTGTTCGTCGCATAAGTGATGTCACACCCGTAGGCCTCTTGGCGCTCCCGGTCCGTGAGATCGTGGGAAATAACCCCCGTGGTGAGCCCCAAAAATCCGTAAAGCTGGGACATCCATTCCGCATCCCGCTTGGCCAGGTAGTCGTTCACAGTGACCACATGAACGCCTTTGCCGCTCAGGGCGTTCAGATAAACGGCCAAGGTGGCGACCAGGGTTTTCCCTTCACCTGTTTTCATCTCGGCAATGGAGCCTCTGTGAAGAACCATCCCGCCTATGAGCTGCACATCGTAGTGCCGCATGCCCAGAATTCGCTTTCCCGCTTCTCGGCAGACCGCAAAGGCGTCGGGCAATATGTCGTCTAGAGTTTCACCTGCGGCCAGCCTGTCCTTGAGAACTTGCGTCTGGCGCGACAGATCCTCATCGCTGAGGGCCTCGTAATGGGCTTCCAGAGAGTTAATCTTCGCCACGGCGGGCCAAAATGGGCGCATATCCCGCTCATGCTTGGTGCCAAAAACCTTTTTTAGAATTTCAGTGACCATCGGATAACCATACAGAGCCAAAGCTCAAAAGAGAAGATTTTTTAACCCTCAGGGCGGATCTGGCGAAGGCCCTCGTAGAGCGCAACAGCCACCGCAGTGGCAAGGTTGAGCGATCGCACCGGGCCGAAAAGCGGGAGCCTTAGTGCAAGCGCGTCATTCTCGCTGAGCAGTGAATCGGGGAGCCCCTTGGTCTCTGGTCCAAACAGGAAAGCATCACCTTGCTGAAACTGAGCATCGAAAAAAGAGCGCTCCGCTTTTTTGGAAAAATAAAAGGTCCGTCCGGGGTGACCCTCCTGCCAGTGCTCTAGAGTGGGGTGACGCCTCCAAGTCAGGTGCGGCCAATAATCTAGGCCCGAGCGCTTCAGGTGCTTATCGGTGATCTCAAATCCGAGGGGCTCAATCAGATGCAGATGAGAACCAGTAGCAACACAGGTCCTCCCAATATTACCTGTGTTTTGCGGAATTTCCGGATGGTAAAGCACGACATGAAAATTCGGCGGCATAGTCACGCCCTCCCTATAGACTGCGCGGTCCGTGCTCGACAAGGCCAAACCTTCCTGATAGGAATTTAAATCTATGGAAAATGACGTCACATACTTTATGGGCCACCTCTGGTATCAGGATGTTGAAGGTGAGATCATCATCGGCATCAGCGAAGAGGGGATCGATCAGATCACCGATGTTCAGAGTGTCAATTTGCCCGATGAAGGCGAGATTGTTGTCGCTGAAGAGGTGTGCGGCGAAATTGAAACCAACGAAGGGCCGCTGAACATTTACTCTCCGGTGGATGGCAAGGTCATGGAGATCAACGAGGCCGTTAAAGAAAATCCCCAGCTGATCTTTGAGGACAGCATGGGAGATGGATGGCTTATGAAGGTGGACCCGACGTCAGCAGCCGATGACGATGAGGATGCTGACTTCGATGAAGACGATCTAGAAGCTGAACTCGATGAGCTTCTCGACGAAGGCTGATCAGTCTTCGTCTTTCTCGCTGGCCGCAGCCTCTTCGGTGAGTGGTGTTTCCGAAAAATCTCGCCCGTCGAAACTGGCCAGAAGGGGCTTCTGTTCACCGACCGTGGCTATATGCACCGGGCGGGTCCAAATGCGGTACAGGTTCTCTAAGGTCGCCTTCATATAATCTGGCTGAAGCTCTACGCCCTCAAAGAGGTGGGTGAGCAGCAGCTCGCCCCGGTTCTTGAAGTTGCCATCTTCCACAGTGATGATGGGCTGTCCAAAATTGGTGAGCTGAAAAAGCAGCTGCTTTTTGATCTTCGGAAAGTCCCTGGTGTTGATTTCATACTGCTGCGTCCGTTGGTTGAACTGATACACGAAGAATTTATTCTCAACGCAGAACTCCTCGGTGAGAAACTCGTCCACAAAGGTCACGTCGTTGTAGTTTCTGCGAACCTCAAAGATCTTCTCGCGCCCCAGGCCCAGCTTTTTGTCCCAACCCTTGCGGTCAGCCAAATTCGTGCACTCAGTCCATTCCTTGCCAAACTGACCCTTGTTCCAACGCTCTTCGATGCTCCGAAACAGCTCAACGCCCACCTTATAGGGATTAAAGCTCGTTGGGGACATGGCCATAGTGCCGCTGTTGACGTCGGAGTAGTCGATGATCTCCGCATCGGAGAGAACATCCTGGGTCATGATTTTGGAGTGCCAATAGGAGGCCCAGCCCTCGTTCATGATCTTGGTCATGCCTTGAGGGGCGTAGTAGTAGGCCTCTTCCCGGATGATAGATAGAACGTCTTGCTGCCAATTTTTCAAAGGCGCATAGTGCATCAAGAACAAAAGCACATCTCGCTCTGGCTTTTCGGGGAATTTGGACTCTGCCTGCTGGCGCTGCTTTTCAGCCATCTCTTTTTGCTCGCGCTGATAAGCAGGTGGGTTGATGTAATCGTCCATATACTCCCGCGCTGAAAAGCTTGAGAGCATCTGCCGGTTTCGCTCCCGGCTCTCTTCCCTATCTCGATCTGAGGTGGTTGATTTTTTGATGTAGGGTGAATAGCGATCGATCAAGTTTTCCAGGCTCAAGCACTTATCGATAAAATCTTCCACTTCGTCTTGACCGTACCTGTCGATGTACCGACGCACCCGGGTGGCATGGTTGGCCATGACGTCCATCATCTTTCGGTTGGTGTGGGAGAACCACTGATTGTTCTTAAAAAAGTCGCAGTGACCATAAACGTGCGCCATCACCAGCTTGTGATCGACCATGCGGTTGCCTTCCAGAAGATAGGCGTAGCAAGGGTCGGTGTTGATCACCATCTCGTATATTTTGGATAGACCGTACTCATATCCTTTGGAGAGTGACTCATAGTCCATGCCGAAGCGCCAGTGGGGGTAACGTACTGGAAAACCGCCGTAGGCAGCGATTTGATTCATTTGCTTATAGCTCACCATTTCAAAGATGGTCTCAAAGAAATCCAGGCCGTAATCCTTGGCGATCACCTCGATCTTTTCCCGCCATTCTTCGAGCTCGCGCGAAATGTTGGCCATCTATCTGCCCTTCCCTAAGAACTCTTTGATCGAATCAAGAATTTTGTCGCGCCCCTCGATGCGAGAAAGAACCATGCGCTCATCGTCCCCAAATTCCTTTTTAAGATCTTTAAGGAACTGACCGCTGCCGTACTTACTCTCCACTTGGCCATAGCCAAACATGTTACAAACCGGCAGAAGCTCCTCGTGTAGAAGTCTTAGACAAAGCTTCGTGTCTTCACCGCTCCAATTGTCTCCGTCGCTAAAGTGAAAGGGGTAGATATTCCATTCTGACGGGGGATATTCTGAATAAATAATGTCTCGGCAAAGCTTGTAAGCCGAGCTGATCAGTGTTCCGCCCGACTCACTGGTTCTAAAAAATGTGCTCTCATCCACTTCGCGGCTGACGGCATCGTGGATAAGAAAGCGCGTCTCAAGTCCCTTGTAGTGCTTTTTAAGCCAAGCGTTGATCCAGAAGCTCTCTAGCCGAACGATCTCTTTTTGCTCCTCACCCATGGAGCCCGATACATCCATCATATAAATGACCACGGCATTGGACTGCGGAGTGGATACGGGCTTGGCACTGCGGTATCTGAAATCCTGCCGGATCGGCACGACGGTCGGATTTTTTGGATCGTAGATGCCGCTCGATATGTACCTGCGCAGGGCGCGCTTATAAGAGGACTTAAAGTGCTTTAACGAGTTCGGACCCACAGGAGCCATGCTGACGTACTTGTTTTTGGTGGAGCGAATTTTGGTGCCCTTGGGCTGAATTCTCGGCAGCTCAAGCTCCTCCCCCAAGATGTCTGCAAGATCATCAATGGAGAGCTCGACCTCTAATTCATGTTGGCCCTCTTGATTGCCTGCAGCCCCCGTGCCGGGCTGAGGCTTCCCCTGACCCACGGAATCTCCCGGCTGACCCTCGCCCTGACCGACGCCGCCTCGCTGGCGAGCGCCGTACTTAAAGCGGGGCAGATCGATGGAGGGAACGGGAATACGGACGTATTCATTCTCCCGCTTCCCGATCATTTCGCCATGAGTAACGTACTTTTTAAAGTGCCGCTTGATACTCCCGCGAACGATTTCTCTAAAGCGGTTGTGATCTTCACGTATGGACATTAATTGTTTTTCACATCCCCTCGGGCAAATATACTGGCCACGTACTGCAACACGTCGGTCGCAGAAACCTCATCGTAGCCAAAGTCTTTAATCAAACGAGTTTTAACAATATCGATCTTTTCCTGCGTTTCCTTGTCCACTGTGGAGGAGATTAGCGAGGTCAGCTTAATGCTATCTTTTTGGTCCTCAAACAGCTTCAATTCGAGTGCCTTGTGCAGCCGCTCGTTGGTCTTGTAGTCAAACTTGCGACCCTCCAACGACAGCGCACCGATATAGTTCATAATCTCCCGGCGGAAATCATCTTTGCGGGACTCGGGAATTTCAATTTTCTCCTCGATGGATCTCATAAGCCGCTCGTTAGGCTCCTCATCCTGCCCCGTGAACTGGTTGCGCACTTTTTCCTTCTGCGTGTAGGCCTTTACGTTGTCGATGTAATTGCCACACAGTCGCTGAAGCGCTCCTTCATCAGCAGAGATGGCCCGCTGAACTTCCGACTTGATCACCTCTTCGTACTCTTGGCGAACCATGCTCATCAGTTCACTGTAATCAGCTTTAAGGTCCTCGTTGGACATGAGGGCGTGATGCTTTAACCCCGCTTCAAGCTCATTCATCACCAAGAAAGGATTCAAAGAGCCACGGTTGTTTTGTTGTGCGGTCACGAGGGCGTTAGAAATTTTGTCTTGCACATAGCGGGGAGAGATTCCCTCCATGCCTTCGCGCACCACTTCCTTACGCAGCTCCTTAATGTTGTCTTCTGTGTAGTTCGGCAAAGTTTTGCCATCATAGAGCTTAAGCTTCTGCAGACGAGTCAGATTGGCCTTTTTGGGCTTCTCAAGACGCGTGAGGATGGCCCACATCGCTGCCATTTCAATGGTGTGCGGTGCAACGCTTACACCTCTAAGGCGCTTGTTACTAAAATCTTTCTGATAAATTTTGATCTCTTCTTTGAGTTTAGTGATGTAGGGAATATCGATCTTGACGGTACGATCCCGCAACGCTTCCATAAACTCATTGTCTTGAAGTCTGCGGTACTCGGGCTCGTTCGTGTGGCCAATAATCACCTCATCGATGTAGGTCTGCGCGAACTTCTTAGGCTTCACGGTGTGCTCCTGTGAGGCACCCAGAAGATCGTACAAGAAGGCTACATCCAGCTTAAGCACCTCAACAAATTCAATCATGCCTCTGTTGGCAATATTGAATTCACCATCGAAGTTAAAAGCTCTGGGATCGGAATCTGAACCGTACTCGGCTATCTTGCGATAGTTGATGTCTCCAGTCAGTTCCGTACTGTCTTGGTTCTTTTCATCCTTGGGTTGGAAAGTTCCGATACCGATGCGGTCCGCTTCACTCAGCACAAGACGCTTCACTCTGATGTGCCCAAGAACTTTGCTCAGGTCCCCGCCGTACTTTTCCATCAAGCGCCGGAAGATATAGCGGCTCGCTGGCGAGAGCTCCCCTTCCATTTGAATTCTAAAATCATCTTTGGAGCCACGGTTGAGCTCCTGAATAACATTTTGTCTCAGATCCAGTGGCAGGACCAGCAAGGGGTCTTCGTGCATCGGAGTAGGAAACACCTTTTGATTTCCAAAGACATCGGGGTGCTTACCCTCCTCATCTACCCAATCGAAGGTGTAGAGCGCGCCCTGTTCTGTGCGCGAGTAAGCTTCCAGGCCTCTTTTAAGGCGGCGACAAATGGTGGACTTGGCACTGCCCACTGGGCCATGAAGCAAAATCACTCGCTTTTCTGTTCCGTAGCCCAAAGCGGCTGAGCGTATGACGTTAACCAGCTTCATGAGAGAAACATCGATCCCGAACACGGCATCTTTGCCGTCATTTTCTGCGTCTTCAAAAAACTTAAAGTGAATGATCTTCTTTTTGACATCGACGTATTCAGAAGTGCCCGCCTCAATAATCATGTCATAAAGACGCTGAAAAGCGTTACGAGTGACTCGGGGCTTTTCCTTAACGATCTGTAGGTATTCGTTGAAGCTTCCCGACCAGTTCAATTCCTTGAACGTTTCGGCCCCTTTCCACTCTGATAAGATATTTTCTAAGGTAAGCTTGGAAGAATTCATACACACCCCTTGGTAGGCCACGACCCCTACTTAGTATTATGCCAAGCCCCCTCTGATTCTACAACCTGACGCCCGCCTTTTTACGCTTGGGCGCGGGCTTTGAGGCCGCCACTGTGGGTTGGTTTTGCTTAAGAGTTGAATAAGAAATTTTAATTGAGCCTGCGTACCGTAAAGCCTCTAGGTGGACTTAAAGTGAACTCCTCACCTGTCAGCTCGACTTTCGTCTGCACCATATTGAGCTTCAAATGCACATCCACGGCTTTTGCCTCAAAGTGAAACTCACGCGCTCTTAAATCTAGACCCGTCTGGGTGATCTTCAGTGCAAAACGCCTATTTTGACACGTTTGTTGTTCTGCAATCAGCTCGCAATCCCACTCATCTGAGCTGAGCTCATCACCCCAAACCAGGCGCTGCAGATCTTTTGGACTCAGGGGCACCTTGGCCAGCCGCCATAAAAACTCAGGGCGCGCGGCCCCCTCGTAGAACTGCTTCTGCCGGGGCAATAGCAGTTGAGCGCTCTGGTCATTCAAACTCAACGACCCCACGTACACTCCCAGAGTGGTGGCGCTCAGGTCCATGCGGAGCTGACCGGTGTCTCGAAGACTGACGAGCTCGCCTCGAAGATAATGATTTTTGTTGTTCTGCTTTTCTACCACGTGAAGTGTCATCTTGAAGGAAGCTTGGCCGCTCTGAAGCACCTCTCCCATTTTAGGAGCTGTTTGACAGCCGGACAGAAAAAAGAGTCCCAGCGCCAAAAATACAAGCTTAAGGTGCCGAGCGGCTCGCCGGGACGCGGTCCGCTGCCAGGCCACGCTCCAAGCTATTGCGGACTTGGGACATTTTCTTTTCGATCTTGTGGCGGCCTTCGATGCTCTGTTCACTCTCATAGGCCTTAGCATACATTTCCATGGCCTTCTCGGGTAGTTGTGTTTTCACGTAGGCGTCCCCTAGGTGCTCAGCGATGATGGCTTCATCGGAAACCTTCTGATGAGCCTGCTCCAGGTAGGCTACAGAATCTTCGTAGCGACCTTGCTTGTACAGAACCCATCCCAAGGTGTCGAGAATGTATCCGTCAGCCGGCTGCAGCTCGATGGCCTGTCTGGCGTAAGCCTCCGCACGATCCAAATCTCGTCCGCGCTCAGCTAGGCTGTAGGCCAAATGATTAAGCGCCTGCACGTGAAGAGGCTCAATCTTAAGCACAGCCTCCAGATAGTTGATCGACTTATCGGGGTTACCTTTTTGCTCCCACAAAGATCCTAGAAAATAAAATAGGTCGGGCGTTTCGGAGAACTCTTCTTTGCTTTTCTCAAGCTGAGCGATGGCCTCATCATAGCGACGCTGCTCTTCCAAATAGCTTGCGTAAAGCAGAACAAGGCGAGCCTCTTTCACGAAGGGCAGTGCTTGGCGCAGCGTTTTAATAGCCTCATCTATTTGCCCCTCGAGCTTGTGGAGGAACGAAATATGGAGAATGCTCTCTGCGTAGTAGGAGCTCTCGGCGGGGATAAGTTCAAAGTGGCGCCGTGCAGATGCGTAATCTTTGAGCTCTTCGTAAACTGCACCCAAGTAAAAGCGGATCTTGTCGGCATCGGGAATCTCCGCTAGAACGCTCTCAAGTCTGTCGACAGCTCCTTGAAAGTTACCTTGCTCAACTAGGATAAACGAAATCCGCAAACGTGCGTTCTGGTTCATCGGCTCCATTTGTTCAAGCTCAAGATAGCGATCGAGACTCTCCTGAGTTCTACCCATCTTCAGCAGGACACCGGCCATCTCCTCAAGCATTTGACCGCTCGGGCCGTTTTCGCTTTGGTAGTCGTGATAAACCTGGACTGCGGAGTCAAAGTCTTCCAGCTTTTCATAGGTTTTAGCGAGCAAGAGAGCAGCTTCCATAAAGTCTGGCTTGAGGCTCAGAGCTTTCTTCAGAGCGAGAACACTTCTGCTGAGGCCTTTTTCATCTGATTCGACCTGCTCGAGTTTACCGAGGTAAAAGTGCGCCATATGAGGGTCGTTAAAATGTTTGTTGGCTGCAAGGCCCGTAAAATACTTCCGAGCCTCATCAAAGCGGCCCTGATCTAATAGGAGCGCGCCTTGATAGTGCAGAGCTTTCTGGTGGGCCGGATTTTTGAGCAGTACGTAGTCATACTGCTGGCGAGCGGGCTCATAGAGTTTAAGAGTTGAGTAAAGTCCGCCCAAGAGCAGGCGCGCGTCTAAATCGTCAGGCTTTTCAGCCACCACCACTTGAGCTTCTTTTAGGGCCTCACCGTAGTGACCTAACCGAACGTACTCCTTCGCCAGACGGCTGCGGAGGGTGGTGCTAGTGTTGTCGAAAATAAGTGCAGTGCGAAATTCTTTAAGCGCTAAAAGGTTCCGCCCCTCAAGGGACAGGGCTTCGCCTTTAGCGTAGTGAAAGTCGGCTTGCGTTTGCATGTAGAGCGGATCAATCTTTTCGCTGTCAAAGTTCTGAATCCAAGCGTTACCTTGTTGGGATTTAGGGGATGGGCCATCCAGCCTTGAGCTTGAGCTTGCACAAGAAATCAGCAGTGTCAGGGAGCCAAGCCATCCGAATTGTACGAGCCGTGTAACGATCATTCTACCTTCCCAGCAGGCGTTATGAACTTGTCGGTGAAATTCACGCTGGGCTTGAAGTCTGAGCGCGCCGCTTAAAAATCTGGATTTCGGTCCAGCAGCGGCGCGTTTTAAAAGGTATTTTGTTTGGTTTTGACGCACCTCTCGCAATGTGAGAGACTGCAACTAGTTTTTAAAAAGTTGAGCCGTTTAGAGTCCTTACTGCGGCCCGCAATTATTTTTGTAATTATTTTGAAGACGGCTTTAGCTCCCTTGACAATATGTTGCAGCCTGTCTAATTTGCGGCACGTTAGACAAGGGCAAAATCGGGGAAACAAAGGCGGGGGTCGTCGCGTTTGAAAAAATTTCCCGCAAAAGCTCTAGGAAGAAGATTCCAATCATTTACGGGGAAGCCAGACGGGAGGCACTTTGATCCACTCAAATCAGGAAAGCAGAAAAGTGAAGATCATCAAGAGATACCAAAACAGGAAACTCTACGACACACAGCAGAGCTGCTACGTCACCTTGGACGACATCGCCAAGATGATCCGCTCCGATGAAGAAGTGATGGTCATCGACAACAAGACCAAAAACGACATCACCGCCGCCACTCTGACCCAGATCATTTTTGAGTCTGAAAAGAAGGCTTCTCAGTACGCTCCTCTTTTTACGCTCCGCGAGATCATTCAGAACGCCAACGGTAGCATCTCCAGCTTCCTGGCTAAACTGGGTGCCTTCCCCGCAGATTACATTGAAAAGGCTCCGCAGACTCCCAACCTGTCTGTGCTAACTGAAAAGAAGGAGAGCAAGACCTCCTTTGACGATATCAAGCAAAGCCTTGAAAACCGCGTGGCCAAAGCTGCCACCCAGCAAGACAAGCCTGAGTTCCCCAAAGGCGTAGGCTTTGAAGACACTTTGCCGGATCTGCCCAACTCTAACAAAAGCCTCAATCCCTCCTGATCGTTATCGATCTTGAGTTTGTCTTTATAAAAACCCTGGCCAAGTGCCGGGGTTTTTTTTAACATCGATGCTTCCAAAGGAGGCCCCGATGACGCGCTCTTTCCGAACCCTACTCTTGAGCGTGATGCTTTTGGCACCCCCGGCTTTTTCTATGAACGAGAGCCAGTACTCCCTTGGCCTTCTCGGAGGACACATCGCTCTGACAGGAGAGGTGTCCGAGGTAGATAAACAGGGCGGTCTGGGAGTGGGACTCTTAGGTGGCTACGCTGTTCGCGATGACCTGTTCTTCAACATCCAGTACTACCAGGCGAGTCTTGGGCAAGTGAAGCACAGTGCCTTCACCGTGGGCGGCGATTTTTATCTTATGGGACCGGATGCTGCTGCCCCCTACGTATCTGCAGGACTTGGCCTGTTATCTAACGAAGTAGATTTTGGAAGGGTCGGCGCTCAGAAAGCTGAGATCTCGGCTGAGGCTTTTGCTCTTTATCTAGGTGGTGGTGTTGAATTTGAACTCACCAGTGCCATGCGGTTCGGTCTACAAGCTCGTTACAACTTCGCCTTTGAAGCTAAAGAAAATGTAGCTGGCACCCCTAGAACCGTGGTGCAAGACAGCTACTCAGTGCTAGCCAGGTGGATTTATGTCTTCGGCTCGCCCAAGCCTTGGTGATTAAAAGACTCTGAAATCTTCGAAATGAATTTTGCCCGCCTCCACAGTGATTTTCTGAGGGAGCGCTCCCTGAGCTTCGCCGGATTTTGTGGAGACCTCGTAAGTACCCGGCTTGAGAGTAAATCTTAAAATTTGAAACGTTTCCGGCAAAGTGGACCATTGCCTCAAATCAGCCCGGTCTGAAACATTCATGGCCACCCACGCCAAGGCGCCCAGGGTTTCGTTTTTTTGGCGAACCTGATCGGCCGCGACAGCCTTGGCCGCCACACCTGCAAGGCGCTTCACCAGAAGCGGCATAATGATGTCGCCCATGTACTGATGGGCCATGTCGTCTAGATCAAAGATCACTTCGCTGACCTGAACTTCCTCATCAGCTTCGGAGGTGAGCTTGAGTTCCACCCGCTGGGTTCGGGCGGGAACACGCTGAAGCTCCGGAAGGCGGTAGTTGGCAGAGCTGATCCTCAGCCGCGAAACCCAGCCTTGGTGAACTAGGAAAACCACTTGGCCGTGGGTTTTCAGTTGGCTCGGATCAAAGCTTACGCCCCACTGCTCGAGCAGCTGACGGTGGCGCTCCATCCTTCGGGCCCTATAGGTGGCCCGAAGAAGATCCTGCCTCAGAAGGCTCACGTCCGGTGAGAGCTTGTAGGCAGTTTCGTAATCGATAACTGCCGAATCCCACTCCCCGGCCATCTCCCAGACCACCGCACTCAGGTAGCTCGCCAGGAAGCTGCGGTTGTAGTCTTTTTCTCCCTGTTCGCTGAGCTGCCCCAGCCTCAGTCTGAGTTTTCGAATCTCAACAGCGGCTGACTCCAGCTGATTAAGCTGCAAAAAGTTAAGGGCTAGATAAACGTTGATGAGGAGCTTTTCATAACTGGTCCCTTTGTACTGAACCATCTCCTGGCCCAGCAAAAGGGAGGCTGTTTCCTTGGATAGACTTAGATAATCGTTCAGATCGACCAGCTGGTCTGCGGCCGTAAAGGCCTCAATCGACTCTTCGTAACGCTCGGCCAGGTAAAGACTTAAGCCCCAGTCCAACAGATAAACTAACTGATCGCCACCGGGCTGAAGAGCTAAGGATCCAAAGGCTTCCGCGGCCTCATCGTAGCGTCCATGCCGAAGGCTTTCTCTGGCCGCGTCCACCTTGTTCTGATAGGAGGCACATCCCGTAAGCCAGAGAAAAAGGGCTGCAGTTATAAAGGCCCTCAAAGGCGCCTCCTGTTTATAACCCTACGCTTTTTTTGCGGTAGAGCTTGCGGATCTGTTTGTGGTCCGTCCACTCAATGAGGTTCGTCTTAAGGTTGGTGAGATTAAGTGTGACCTTGTAGTAAACGCTTTTTTGTCTACCCACTTGCTGAACGATCGAATCCAAGCGTCCATTGACAATGTAGTCGGCACCAATTTGGCCGCCCGGCCCCTTTTTGGTCGCATCCGATACCATGCCGCTCTCTTGGTAATCGTACTCATCGGCCACATCCTCGCGGGCTTCCCTGTCGACAAAGAGCACACGTCCGGATCTTTGCAGTTCAACTCTGACCATGTCCATGATGCTCTGGGTGTCGATATGCTCACTTGTTTTATTTTGCAACCGCGTGACCATGATAATCGGCCTGGTGCGGGCTTGGGCCACGGCGGGAGACTGAGTGATGCCAGCCACCAGATCTCTAACGACCACTTGCATGTCTGTTTCCGACCATTGGTCGTTGAGAAGATTGGCGCGATCAACGTCATCATCGTACTCGCCTTTAACAAAAGCTTTGGGCGCACACGATGCCACTAAAAATACGCTAGCTATGAGTCCTATCAACTGCTTCATAAAGCCTCCTTCTCCGCCGAAATCCAGATTTCGGACCTTATTTTGCCTTCTCCGTCTTAAAAGGTCATTGAATAGGTGACGGTTTTTGCTCTTAGACATGGAGCATGAAACATCTTATATCCAGTCCTAGCGAAGCCCTGGCTCATCTAAAGCCCCTCACACGCAAAAAAGTGGAGGAGATATGGACCTTAGCCCTTGGCCCCGACCTCCAGCTCCTGGGAGTTAATGCCACCTTTCGGGGAACCAGGGATCGATGCTTACTGCACCCACGGGAGATCTTTCATTACGGCATTAAGAAGCGGGCCACCTGTCTTATTCTCGCTCACAACCATCCCTCTGGGCCGCCCATGCCTTCGCGTCAGGATTGGACGATCACGCGCCGAATGATCTTTCTAGGTCAGATGCTGCAGATCCCGGTGGTCGATCATATCATCGTCGGCACGAGGGGTCAGTACAGCTTTCGGCACTACCATAAAACGATGTTTGAGCGCTTGGGGACTCTGGACACTTACAACGATAAGGAACTTACAAAGCTGGCCAGCGCACCGTTTATCGAGCCGCAGAACCAAAAGGATCTTTGTACGGCTCGGCCGGAGCCCGACGCACATCCATCACTTTAAGGTTCTCATCCAGCTGAACGATCCAGCCGTCGGCGCGGGCTCTTCTGAGAACTTCGTGGATGAAGGCTTCGTTGCGGTCCTTACGCCACTGATCGTGATCCTGCATGGCCTTAAGATGACGAAGAATTTCATGACGAGGAGAAAGTGGGTCTGAAGGGATGGAGGCTTGGAGAGGATCGACCTGAATCTGCTCGCTCTCCAGCCGCACGCCGTGATCCATCGGCCGCCCCTGGACTGCTCTCACACTGGGATTTTCAGAGGTCATGCGCTCAAAATCAATCATCAGTTGGTGGCGCCGACGTTCCAGCTCCAGCCGAGTCTGGGTGAGATCAGCTGGCCCTACCTCTGACTGCGGCTCTACGGAGTTATGCGTAGATTGGCCTTTTTCATCAGCGCTGGGAGGCTCGGGCCATCCTAAAACAAGGAAAAAAAGAGCGAGGCCGAGCAGCACCCAAGCCAACTGGGATCTGGAATTTTGGCCGCGTCTTTTCAAAAGGACCCTCCTTCAGCTTTATCGGCGAAGAAGGCCTTGAGGTTTAAGCGGATGCTGCCACGGGCTTTAAGGGCAAAAACACAAGAAACTCAGTGCCTTGGCCTCTTTCGGACTTAACTTCAATCTCCCCGCCGTGGCTGCGAACCACGCCGTAGGAAATGCTCAGCCCAAGGCCGGTGCCCTGCCCGATCTTCTTGGTGGTGTAAAAGGGGTCAAAAATCTTTTCCACCTCTTGAGTGTCCACGCCCTCACCTGAATCCGTAATGGAGACATACACACCTGGAACTCCAGCTTTCTTATCGCTCCAGGTGCGAATACTGATCTTTCCCTCACCTGAGATGGCTTGAGCGGCGTTGGTGAGGATGTTCATAAACACCTGATTGATCTGGCTGGCATAGCACTCCACCAGCGGAAGTTCGCCGTAGTCTTTAACAACTTCGATGCGGTTTTTAGTTTCCCCCACAAGAAGAGCGAGCGTGTCGTCAAGACCCTCGTTGATGGAAACAGCCTTAAGAACCGCTTCATCTAATCTAGAGAAATTTCTTAACCCCAGCACAATGTCTTTGGTGCGCCTGGTCCCCTCTTCACAGGATGTGATGAGTTTGGGTAGGTCCGTACATATATACTCGTAATCGTACTTCTTCTTAAGTTCAGCAATGGCATAGGCCGATGGCTTGATCTTTTCACACTCTTCCACGATCTGAATAAGCTTTTCGCCGTACTCTCGCATATGGGCAATATTGGAATAGATAA
>CAYRIE010000019.1:0-15121 GCA_964424215.1 uncultured Pseudobdellovibrionaceae bacterium | reverse complement strand
TCTGCAAAGGCCTTAAACCAGTCACGAGATCTGCCAAGAGAGAAGATTTTGCGCTGACTCTTTAGCGGAAACTCCAGAAGAAGAGCTCCAAACTGCGCCGGGTCCCGGTGAAGGAAGGACTCAAGCTCGCTGAGATCCTCCAGAAGCGGAAAGGTTTCTGAGGAAACTAAATCCTGGATCTTTTGGAAAATGACCTCACGGGTCTTGATGCTGTCGGTGAAATTAACGTCCGTGGAAAACGAACCTGGGGACGAATGGAGGGCTGAAGACCCAGTATCAGCTTTAAGCGGGACAGGTGCAGTTACGGAGGCGCCCTCGGAGCCGCTCTTGGGCTGAATCTGACCGATAGCCTTCGAAAGGATACCTAAGTTGAGTCGTTGGACCACAAAGAGGCCCACCAAAAGGGCCAGTAGAGCAGCCGCACCCCATTTGGGCCAAGGGTTTTCCCCCGTACTCACTGCAGACCATTCCTTGCGCTCCACCACCACCAAATCTCTGACAGGGATGAGCCGAAGGCTCTTCATGAGCGCCTCTCTCATCTCAGCGATCTCATGATCCCTGATCTGGAGCGGAACGAAGATCTCAACTTGAATGCGGGTGACGCGGTTTTGAAGCTCGTAGAGAGTGGAATTCGGGTCGTCCCACTCGTCTAACAGCTCCTCGTGCTGAAGAGAGACCCAGGGAAGCACTTCCCCGCCCGATTCGCGCAAAGAATTTCTGCGAAGAGGCTCCACACCCACGGATACCACAAAAGGCAGGTCCGGAAAGCGGGTCTTGATAAACGTTGAGGAGACCTGCTTGAGGTGGTCTTCCAGTTCCGCCACCCTAGGGTGCTGTACGATCTCTTGCGCCAAAGCCCAATTGAGGCTGAAAAAGACAACAAGGCCGGCCATCCATTTGAAATTAACCCACATCTGCAGTCTCCCTTTGAGGTGGTTCAGGCTGGATCACGAGAATAACTTTGCGCGCCAGATCCAGGGTGGCAGCAGCATCACCTGAGGATTTTCGGAGGTACTGCTCACTTAGAGTAATTTCCCCTAAGCCGCTCAATCGCATCCGGTGCAGGGGAACACCCGAGTTCTGCAAAATTCTCATAGCTGCAACGGATCTGAGAGCTGACAGTTCTAAATTGTCCGAAAACTTTCTACGAGAGTCTGGAACCACAGGGCGGTGGTCGGTAAATGCCTGGACCTGAAGAATGTATTGACCCGCGTAAGGCATGTATTTTTTCGTGAAAGCGCTCAGAGCCTTTTCTCCTTCACGGGTCAGACGGATCTCCCCGGATGGGAAAAACGAAATCCCGACAAAATCCACAATAAGCTTTTCGTTAAAGTCCACCAGGTTCAGATCCACACCCTCGATGTTTAGATCCACCTCGGGGACAGGTAGCGGAGCTGCACCGATGGCACCTCCATGCCCGCCCTCAGTGACTGAGCTTGGCGCTCTGACGTCCATGGAGTTCAGGGTCATTTTAAGAGATTCCATCAAGGATTCGGCCCGCTGCTGATCTGTGTCCACGGTGAAAAAGAGGATGAAAAAGCCCAGCAGAAGAGTCACCATGTCCGCATAGGAGATGGCCCACGATCCTTCCGAATCGACCTCGTCTTCCTTGCGCTGACTTCGCTCTCTCAGTGACTTCAAGCAGCCGCCTCATCTGATTCTATTGCAAAAGACCCCAGTTGATCTACGCGCTCCTCTTTGGGGACATAGGAGTTCAAAACCTCCTGGGCCTCCAGCCTGTGGACGCCCTCTGCCGCCAAGGCGACAGCCCGGACACCAACTTCGGCGAGCTTTGTCTCTTGCTCTACAATTTCCATAACTCTTTCACCAAGGGGGTTCACAAAAAGGTTGGCTACTATCAGGCCGTAAAAGGTCGCAAGTAGGGCCACAGCCATTCGCACGCCTGTTTCCCGAGGCGACATTCCAGATGAGATCCCGCCCATAAGGTGGATGAGACCCAGTACGGTGCCGGCCAGACCAAAAGCTGGCGGATACTTAGCAAGCGATCTAATTTTGTTGGCGATGCGTTTACCCATCTCGCCGTACTGGAAGACCCGCTCCACCAGAACTTCCTCGATGATGGGCTTTTGAATTCCTAAGTTCAAAAGTTCGGCTCCGTCCTTTAGGACTGTGACCGAGAGGCTGGAGCTATCGGGCAGCTGCACAGGGCTTCCGCTACCTGCAGCGGCCACAAACTCTAAGCTGTGATGAAGGTACTGCCGCCGGCTGGACAGCCTAGAAACAAAGAGCGATTTAGCTAGCTGTTTTATCACAGGCCAGTCGCGCCAGGGCAGGGTGATCAGCCCCACGGCCAAGGTGCCACCTATCACCACCGCAAAGGCTACAAAATCCCACAGCATTCCCACGCTTTGGTCCAGATGAATCATGGCCGCAAAGATACATGCTAGCGCAACGAGCACACCGGAAACGTAAAGCATATTAGATTCCTCCAGAGCTCGGCAGACGATCTGTCATCGTGCGGAGCCTGCGGACCAGTCGGTCCGTTTCGATATTTTCCGGGTCCAGCCTTAAAGCCTGTTCGTAGCTTTCAAGAGCGCGCCTTAGATCTTTTCTTAGATAATGGACATTACCGAGTAGGTCGTGAAAGACACTGATCTGTGGATATTCAGCAAGAAGGCTGTTGAGCGTAACCTCTGCGTTGTCGAACTGACGCTGAGAAATTTGCAACTGGGCCGTAGCAATACCACGGGCCACCTTCTGAAGGGCTGCCTGATTTGCACCCTGTACTCCCGAAAGATTGGCCGCCAACTTCACTGAAAGATCCACCGTCAATCCAAACATAGCCTGGGGCACCAGGATGCTTTCAGGGTCAAAACCGTCTTTTCGCAGCTCAAGTTGGACATACTCTTGGGCACCGCCAAAAATTTCAGCGGCTGGAACTCGCAGGGGAGTCACGCCGATTTTCTCAGGGGCTTTGCCGTCTCTTCCTACATAAACTTCCGCCTCTGCTGGTGAGCTCAGAACCTGAACTCTTCCTGAAGCGCAAGCTGTGAGAAGCCACAGAAGCGAAACGAAATAAACTTTCATACGCGTCTCCTTACGAGATTCATCGGGAGGCGCGCGCCGCAAAATGAGTTAAGATTTGAAGATTGGACCTAGGTCCCCGCATGCAGAAGCTCAATAAATTCGGGGAGTTTATGGTGCGTTAAAACTTAGGTCCAGCTCCGTCTTTCAGTTCCTGCTCAAGTCATGGACCTAAGGTCCCGAGAGCAACTACCCATGAACGTTGTCCCCGAACAGGAGTAGGCTAAGAGTTATGGACAGCACCGCCCCAGCGCACAAGGAACCTGCCGCCCCAAGTTTTAAAAACCGCATCAAAATATTTCATGCTCAGCACTCCGTTCGCATCTCAGCTGGAATGTTTATCTTAGGATTCAGCTTGGATGTTTTGCTTTTAGCAGCGCCCGATACCCTCTTTGCTGTCGTTCAGCAGATCACCTATTTGGCTATCCTCAGCTTCTTGTTGTTTTATGAGACCCGACGGGAGCTGGCTTTAGAGCCGCCCCCCACTCTGCTTAGGAAGATTTGGCCTTTTCATTCGGCGCTTGTGCATTTTCTCTTCGGCAGCCTGCTCAGCATGTACTCACTTTACTTTTTGAAAAGCTCATCGCTGGCAGCATCGGCTTTGTTCATGTTGTTTATCTTTGGACTTCTCCTAGTCAATGAGCTGCCACAGTTCAGAAGATTCGGGATCAAGTCCCAGTGGGCCCTGCTCACCACCTGTGTATTTTGCTTTTTTGTAACTTTGCTCCCTATCCTGTGGGGCCGGATAGGTCTTTGGCCTTTTGCGGCCGCAATAGTTCTGACGGCACTCTGCGTGCTGCTTCTTCTCACGAAGCTCAAAAAATCTGTTGCAGATGTCCACACGCTCAAAAGAGTGTGGCCCGCGTTGTTGCCGCTGGGGATTTTTGCACTGTTCTACCTGGCCAAACTTTTGCCCCCCGTCCCCATGGCCCTAATGAAAGCGGGCGTATATCATCAAATCGAAAAGGACTCGGACTCTGGCCACTACCTTCTGTTTCACGAAAGACCTACCTGGAAGTTCTGGCAGAGCGGCGATCGCTACTTCAAAGCGCGGCCCGGATCTCAAATTCATCTGTTTGCAGCCATCTACTCGCCCACTTCTATCAAAGACACCGTGTATATGAACTGGCAAAGGCTGGAGGCCGACGGCTGGCGCAGCTGGCAAAGAATTCAGCTGCCCGTTAAGGGTGGGCGCAAAGAGGGCTACAGAGGCTTTACGGTTAAGGCCAACTATGCGCCCGGTGCTTGGAGGGTGCTGATTGAGTCCTCTGATGCTCGCGAAATCGGACGTGTTCGCTTCGATGTGGAACTTACGGATGATCCGATAGATCTAAAAATTTATCGCTACTGACAATGTTAAACTTTGCTAGTCTCGGAGGTAATCCCTACGATTCCTGAGTACCCTTTGGTAGTAGTCCGCCCATGACTTACTTTCTACTGCAAAATTCTAAAAGCTCTTGGGAGCGAGAACTTGGATGGCTCAGCGAAATGGCAGAGGGCTGTCTCCTTGACATTGAGGTGGCCAGCCCCAACTGGGGCGTACAGATCTCGCAACGCAAGCGGCCCTTTAATGGCTTCCAGTACGATCCAGATAGAGACATTTTGTATGTTCTCACTCACCCACTTCATCACTCGATCCAACACCCTCAGGAGGTGTTAGTGGATTTTAAAGATGGGATACTGCGCTACTTGTCGGTGCAAAGCGCCTCAGGTGAGGTCGAAACCATTTCCCTCTTTCACATTCCGAGGCTGGCCCCTCCGAATGATCCCACATGACCGCCCTTGCCGCCCTACCGCAGAGCCAGCGACACCTAACTAGCGACCACACCAGTCACCGGGGACAACCACACGGTGCATGTCACCCGCCGTCATCGCTAGAAACTTTCCGCCGATGGTGAGCCTTAGGCGCTGATTTTTTGGTGACCTTGAAGTCACCATCAGGACCTGAGCATAACCGTCACGGTCAGACACCGTGATGTTTCTTAGGCCGGCCCAGTCCCATTCGATTCGCTTGTTAGAAATCGGAGTGAGCTTATGGTGAATGGTTGATGTAGTGCCTTGGCTGTCCCTGCACTCCAGGCGCAGGTTCACAACCGCATACACACGCTCACGGCAGTTTTGTGTTGAGGAGTAACCATGTCCCACATCACAGGAATTGAATCGCTTTTCGTCATAACCGAGCGACTGACGGGGCTTATCCATTCCCAGCTCTCGTCTTAAGCCTATAAGATCAATAATTTCCTGCCCTGGCTCACTGGGTGATGGCATAACTCCGCCACCTGAGCCCTTGGGTAGGCTAGAGCATCCCAAAGACCCTAGTACAATCGCAAAACACAAAAGAAACAAAGGTTGGCGGGCCATACATCACGCTCCCATCAGGCGGCGGTTCAATCCAAGAAATTCTGGCTTCTTAGCTTGTGAACTGCTTCCAAAAAGGGTGCCATGCCTGGAAAGGGCGAGATTCGCCCTAGCCTCTTTGAACTGAGAAAAAATAGGAAGGTGGGCACTCCATGGAGGCCGAATTTTGTCCCTAAATCAGGGTGTTCGTACACGTTCACAGAAGTCCAATTGAGCCGAAGGGCCCGTGTCTCCGGCAGATGGTTTACAAAAGCGTTTTTCGCTACATCGCAGTTCGGGCAGTCGTGACCCCAAAAGAAAACAACGAGAAGCTCGCTAGAGTTCTGAATTTCGGACTCTAGCGAACTAGCATCGAGTTCAACCACATCAAGTGCTGTGAAGAACGGATGCTTTTCCAACTACTTCAGCCATTCGTTGATTTTGCTTGCAGCTGACTCGGTCAAATTCTCCCAACCATCCTTGAGTTGATGATCGATTTCTGCGAGCTTTTTTCTTATCTCACCTTTGGCGCCCGTGGCTTTGCTCTGAGCGCTAGAAATGGCCTTTTCCAGATTGGCCTCTAAGGTCGCTCGTTTTTTAAGAACTTTGGCTTTGAGCTCTTCAACATTTTGACCCATGACTTCCTCCTGGTTGTCCTTGCTGGAAACCAATGTGAACCAATTTGGGGATTTTCACAAACCCCCTAACCAAGTCTTCACCATATCCAGTACTTCGTCCGGACTTAACGCAGAGCTAACTTCGCGCGCGCTGCCGGAACCAAAGAAAGTAACACAGGATGCCCGCAAACGAGCCCCCAAGGTGGGCACCGTGCCCTATCGGTAGACCGCCCCCTTCTACCTGCGCACTGAGCCCCCATAGGTCCAGCCCGATGAAAGCCAGGGCCCCGAAAATCGCCGGTACAGGTATCAATCCAAACACAAGAATCCGCTCGCGCGGAAACATAAGAGAGAACAGCAGCACTAAGCCTGCGATGGCGCCAGAGGCTCCTAGGGCTAACTGCTGGTCTTGACCGAGCATATAGTGGGACACGAAAGAGTGGGAAAGAGAGCTCACAATTGCTGCAAAAAGATAAAAGCCCAAAAAGGGACCTCTTCCTAAGATGCGCTCAAGCATGGAGCCAAAACTAATTAGGACCAACATATTAACAAACAGGTGAAGTCCCAGATTGTGGGAAAAGGCCGCTGTGAGCAGCACGTGATAAAGACCCACCTCCAGGTGGTTCCAGCTCACCATGAAGTTTTTAACCATCTCGCCTGTGGGAAGAAGAAACCACCCCACAAAAACGAGAACATTCAGTACCAAAATGCCCGGAACTAGAAGGGCCCGTCTGTGTCGCACTACGATCGTTGCCATGGGTCAGCATATTTGCAGAGTTTCGGCCCGATGACCACACTTAGTTCCATCTTGCCAGAATCCACGCCCTTGTATAGGCTTTGCGGGTGAGGTGACTATGGTATCTTTGCGAAAACGACTTGAAATTCCCGTCGAAGAATTCAGCACGCCCAACCCCGAGACCGCCGATATACGATCCAATTACAAAGACCTGGTGGAAAAGATGCGCCGTGGAAGTTTTCGCCATCTGGTGATCGTTGATGGTGAAAACGTGGTCGGAGTGGTCAGTGAGAGGGATTTGAAAGTCCTCGAAGGCTTGGGAGAGGCTGCCAATCAATTGATGGCCGAAGATTTTATGTCGCGAGACCTGTATGTTGAGAGCTCACAAACACCGTTAGAGAAAGTCGTGTTTGAAATGTCCCGTCGCAAGATCGGTAGCGCCGTTTTGCAGGACAAGGCTGAAAATTACCTGGGCATCTTTACTTCAACGGACGCTCTGAACGCACTGGTTGAGATTTTACGGGGCGACGTCGAAGTCTAGAGCGCTTCTAGGAATATGGCCACTTTTTCCAGGAGCTCGTCTCCCCCGATCTGAACCACGTTGATATGGCCAGCACCAGGTACCTCCCAAAATGTTAGCTCCTTAGAGGCAAAATTTTTAATTTGCCCACGTCCAAACTCAAGCGGGATCACCCAGTCTGCGGTTCCATGGTAGGCGAATAGGGGCAAACTCACCTGGCGCGCCCACTGCTCCGCTGGAAACCTATAGCGGGCCATCCACTCAACGGGAAAGATGAAATACCTGCTCTGCCCTACTTTGGCGACCGATGGAAAAGGAGCCTGGAGGATCAGACCACTGGCCTTGCGATGAGCCGCAACGTAGGTGGCCACAGTCGTCCCCAAAGACTCTCCATAAATAATGATTTTAGCCTCAGGTAAGGACTGCTCCAAAAGCGCATCCATAGCATCTAGGGCTGAAGCTAAAACCTCAGCCTCGGTCGGAAGTATTTTTGATTCGGCATAGCCTGGGTACTCTGCGAGCATAAGGTTGTAGCCCAAAAATCTAAATTGCCTCAGGAAGCTGTAGCGATCACAGGCTCTACCGCCATTGCCGTGGAAGTAGATAATCCAATCGACATGGTCAGGGTGGTCCACCTGATAGTACCTTGCTGATCTCGATTCAAATACAGCACCTTTATCCTCAAAGACGCCCTCGCACTCATCCATCGGTGTGCGGTCGGGAAAAAACAGGAGTCTTTCTTGAAACTGTGCCAGCAGGAGAACCAGGGTCGCATAAACGACAACAGCTCCTAGGAACCACTTGATCAACGTCTTCCTCCTAAAAAAGAGGCTTATTATCTCTTCATTTTCCTGAGTTGTCCTGAATTTGTTGTTCTCCCCAAAACTGGGCTGTTCATGGCATTTCGTTTGAAGTACTGCTCTAGGAAGAGGAGGTGGGGCTATGGGAAAGGTTTTTGAGCAGATAGATATCCGGCGGCGCGGACGTTTTTTCCGGATCTGCCTTTGCTTGGCCGCTACCCTTACGGTGGCGCACCCTGTCGAGGGCGCGCCTTCCGATGAACTCTTCCTGACAAGCTATGAGAAGGCGCTTCACCTTCTCACCTTCACCACCGAAGGGGGCTCACCTCTTCTAGAGTCCTCTTATGAATCGCTGCATCTGTTCGAAAGTTGCCTTGAAAAGGAACTTACCCAGAGGGGGCAACAGCGGGCTGCCGAGTTTCTGAACCAAAAACTCAGCTCACCCAGCTTTGCTCGGACCTACCAAAACTATCGCCAATCCAAACCGCAAAACTTTAACAGTACGGATCTTAAAATGATCTGTTCAGCCTTAGCTCAAAGGTAACCTTTAGGGTCTCACCTTAGCCCGCAGCTTTTTAACTTCCGCCCTGATCTTTTTATTCTTAACCGTCTTTAGCTTTGAGGAGCGTGTCGGCCTGGTGGGACGGCGAATCTTCACCGGCTCTAAGGCTGCCTCGATTTTAGAAGTCAGCCTCTCTAGAGCTGCGCGCTTATTGGCAGCCAGATCACGAAACTTTTGACTCTTGATGCGCACATGTCCCGTCTTATCCACTGACAGCACTTTTAAAAGTCGCTCCTGCTCCACTGCGGTGAACAACTCACTATTTGCAGGTGACCAAAGCAAGACGGCAGCTGATGACACTTTATTAACATTCTGCCCACCCGGCCCCTGGCTTCTAACAGCCTTGTACGTCACTTCGCTAAGGAGTTCAGTTTTCCAGATGGTGCTCATGAGAAGGGCCCCGTCGCAATGATTTTACGATACCGGCAGGATTGGGATACGGTAGCCAGCTGCCCTCCGTTTTACAACAAGATACTTCGGAGAAGATGGGAGCTGGCTTATAATTGGCCTCAGCAACAAACAACAGTTCAAATTCATGAACTGCAACTCATTAGGAGGCAATCATGCCAAACAGGAATCAAAGCAATCAGAGCGGTAGCAACAAAAGTGATAGTAGTTCCTCTAGCAGTAGGTCAGGCGGCAGGCAGAACCAAGGCCAAAGCCAGCAGAACCAAAAAAACCAAGGTCAAAGTAACCAAAGCTCCTCCAGGAAGTAGTCAAGACCTGCTTCCCTTCGGCCATGGACGGCTCGGTGGAAGCCCCCACCCTCTTCTCTCTTAATTCAACCTTAAATATCTTATCCTCCAACGTCTCATGCTCTCTTATCCCAACACATCATCAGTTGTTGGCTCTCTCCTTTTACGCTTATAGTGTTTTCATCTAAGGAGAGGGGATTCATGTCAGACATCAAAGTCACCTATCAGAACAGAACCATTGAAAGTGCCGACAATTTCTTAAAAATGTATGAGCAATCCGTGTCCCAGCCCGAAGAGTTTTGGGCGAAGCAAGCAGAGCGGCTTCACTGGGACAAAAAGTGGGACGTGGTTCAGTCCAGCTCTTTTGAAAAACCAGTCAGGGTGGAATGGTTCGCCGGCGGAAAGCTCAACGCCAGCTACAACTGTCTGGACCGCCACCTTCCTCAGCGAGGCGATGAGCTGGCTCTCATCTGGGAGCCGAACTCTCCGAAAGATTCTGCCAGAACCTTCACCTACAAGCAGCTCCACGCCGAGGTCATGAAATGGGCCAACGTCTTAAAAGATATGGGCGTTAAAAGCGGCGACAGTGTGGTGCTCTATATGCCGATGATCCCCGAGGCCGTGATGGCCATGTTGGCCTGCACCCGCCTAGGCGCCCCTCACTCCGCTGTGTTTGCAGGGTTTTCACCTGAGGCCCTGGCTGGGCGTATCCTTAACTCCCAAAGTCGCTTTGTCATCACAGCCGATGAGGGCTGGCGCGGCGCTAAGACCACTCCTTTGAAGCGCAATCTGGATAGTGCGCTCCAGAACTGTCCTGATGTGGAAAAGGTGCTGGTCGTAAAGCATACGGCAGGTCAAGTCACCATGGCGAGCGGGCGAGACATTTGGCTTCATGATGCTCTTATGAGCGCAAAAGAGCATTGCGATCCGGTGAGTGTGGACGCCGAACATCCCTTGTTTTTGCTCTACACCTCAGGATCCACGGGCTCCCCAAAGGGAGTGCTCCACACCACAGGTGGCTACCTTTTATTTGTTAGCCTAACCCACGAAACTGTTTTTGACTGCCTACCAGAAGATATCTACTGGTGCACAGCCGATGTGGGCTGGGTCACCGGTCACAGCTATACGGTCTACGGCCCCCTTCTCAATGGCGCCACCACCCTCATTCACGAAGGAGTTCCCACCTATCCGAACATGGCAAGGCATTGGGAGATCATCGATAAGCACAAAGTGACCATCTATTACACCGCTCCGACGGCCATCCGCTCACTTATGAGTGCGGGCAGCGAACCCCTTAAGGGCACGACCCGATCTTCGTTGAGACTTCTGGGCTCTGTGGGTGAGCCCATCAACCCCGAAGCGTGGCGCTGGTTTTTCGAAGAGGTGGGCGGCAGCAGGTGCCCCATAGTGGACACTTGGTGGCAGACGGAAACTGGCGGCATACTCATCAGTCCTGTGCCGGGTATTTCGCCTATGAAACCTGGCTTTGCGACAACGCCTCTCTTTGGCGCGCAGCCCGTTTTGGTCGACGATGAGGGCCATGAACTTAAAGGGCCAAGTCAGTCCGGCAAGCTCTGTTTTGCCGGCTCTTGGCCAGGTCAGATGCGCACCATCTATGGAGACCACAAGCGCTTTGAAGAAACTTACTTTTCAACCTTCCCCGGTTACTACTTTTCTGGCGATGCAGCTGAAAGAGATCAGGACGGTCACTACCGGATCACCGGCCGGGTGGATGATGTTCTAAACGTCTCGGGCCACCGTCTGGGAACCTCTGAGATCGAAAGCGCTCTGGCCCTCCATCCGAAGGTGGCCGAAGCTGCGGTTGTGGGCTTCCCTCACACTATTAAAGGCGAGGGGCTGCACTGTTACGTTGTACTTAGAGAAGGTGTGAAAGCTTCTGAGGTGCTTGCGGCTGAACTTAAAGGAACCGTTCGCACAAAAATTGGACCGATTGCAACCCCTGATCGAGTCCAAATCGTATCGGGTCTTCCCAAGACCCGTTCGGGCAAGATCCTCCGCCGTCTGCTGCGTAAGATAGCCGCTGGACAAACGACGGACTTTGGGGACACCTCAACTTTGGCCGAACCTGAGGTTCTAGATGAAATCATTCAAGGGCGCCTCAACTAAGGCGCGCTCCTCTTAAGTGTCAAAGCCTGCACCGAATACGGCGTGGCGGCTGGCTGCAAGAACTGCGGCAATCCGCCCTGCAGATTGCACACCCTCAGCGGAGATGCCGCCTTTGAGAGCCTCTTGGACGTGAGACCGGATACAGTTACCACACCCGTTAAGGGCAGACACTGCCAAACAGTAAACCTCAAAATCGACCTTATCAACGCCAGGTCTTCCGATGACCGTCATGCGCAGCTTGGCCGGGAGTTCCGAAACTTTGGGCTCCTCTGCCAAATGCACGAACCTGTAGTAGACGTTGTTCATGGCCATAATCGATGCTGCGGCCCGAGCGGCAAACTTGATTTCATCCGTGAGATGGGGCTCCAGCTCCTTTTCCAGGGCTGCAATCAAAGCTGGCGACTCAAGGGCATGGGCGCAGGCGATGACCGTGCCCGCAATCTGGGCTTGGTTCAGGCCTGGGGCGCCATCGGGGGTGAGAATATTGGATAAGTTGATTTTCGTGTCTTTTGAATAGTCTTTAAAGCTGTCTCTGAGTTCCTGAAGATTCATGGGTTAAAGCCTCCTTTAGACCTTTAAGGTTGTCCCGCTTCTGTCGATAATGGAAATATATTGTTACTATCTTATGATAGATTCTCTTTATCGGAGGAAGCTCATGGCTACCATATCACAGCTTGAGTACATCGTTGCGGTAGACCGTTTGCGCCATTTTGGTAAAGCCGCCGAGTCCTGTAACATCTCCCAACCTAGCTTGAGCATGCAGATACAAAAGGTAGAAGAGGAGTTTGAGTTCCTCATCTTCGATCGTCAGAAGAAACCTATTCGTCCGACACCTCAAGGCAAAAAGTTCATCGAACAGGCCAAGTTGGTGCTCAAAGAGCACCAGAAGCTCATTCATCTGGCGCAGGAAAAATTCAACCCCCTTAGTGGTCCGTTTCACCTGGGGATCATCCCGACGCTAGCGCCTTATATCCTGCCAATGTTTTTAAAGGAGTTTTCCACCAGCTACCCAGATGTGGACCTTTACATTGACGAGATGAAGACCCAGGACATCATCACTGCGCTCCAAGATGATCGGCTAGATGCAGCATTTGTAGCCACTCCGTTGGGGGAAAAGGGACTGATTGAGCGCACCCTATTTTACGAGCCCTTCCTTTTCTACGCCTCGACAGGTCATGAGCTTCTGGAAAAGGAAAAGGTGGACAGTAAGAGCCTCCAGCCAGAGGGGCTATGGCTACTCCAAGACGGCCACTGCTTTCGTAATCAAGTGACCAGCTACTGCTCCTTACAAGCCTCTTTGGAAGAGCGGCGAGGTATTTACTTTAAGGGCGGAAACTTTGAAACCTTGCGACTGATACTCTTAAAAAACAAAGGCTACACTCTTTTCCCGCAGCTTTATGTGGACACGCTTCATGCAGCTGAAAAAAAGCGCAATGTTCGGCTTTTTAAGAACCCCCAGCCCGCCAGGGAGATCAGCCTGGTTCACCGCCGAGGCCTCTGGAAAAAAGAAATCCTGACCGCGCTGGAAAAGACGGCCAAAACTCAACTCACCGGGGGAAGTGTTTTATTTAAGCCCACACCAGGGATGCTCGTGCTTCCAATCGACTAGGTCAGTGCGCAAGGTAGGTTCGTAGTTCGCCGAGAACCCCTGTCTCCGGCTGCTGAGATTTGTTTCCCACAGGGAATGCGTTAACGAACTCGATGGGGCAGGTACGGCTGTCTTGCAGGGAGCATCTGGACTCCACATGGAGGTGAGGTGCGTTGGTACCGGAGCTTCCGCTGATGGCAAAGCAGTGACCCTGGGGCACATACAAATCATCAAGTGCGCTGCTTTTGGATAAATGGGACATCTCTTGGAAGGAGATCTGTCCACCGTTGGAACGCAGAAGCTTTCTGCGCCCATCGGTATAATGGACCCAGCGGAACTTTCCCTGTGCCGCCCCAAGGTTCAGAACCTTCTGCCTTCGATTAACATAGTTGAACTCAGGCTGTCCCGTTTCCGCCCACCAAGAGTTGCGCAAATGGGTGTAGTAATCGACCCGGTTGTCCGCGTTGAGAATTTTCACGAAATTCGACCTTCCTGCAAGGCGCTTACCTTCAAGATCTGGCTCTGAATCCCTAAACTCAATGATCCAGCCAGCCCTCATGGCGCAGACGGGCTCATATCGCATACGGAAGTCATAGGCGAAGGTTCCATCGTTGATGTTATGCATGTGTACAGCCGATGAGCTGTGATAGGAGTTCCTAGGCGAGCAATTGGATGCTGTCACGAGCCTTTGGATTCCAGATATCCAGGGGAGGGTGTACCCTTTTCCCACTTCTTGTGCACGATAGGGCCGGCAGGTGATGGACCAAGCCTGGTTGGCACCAAGAGTCAGAGCCAACACCAGGGCTAATTTAAAAGTTCTCATTGCCGGCACCTCATCCTTGAGTTTTTTTGGGTGGAAGCTCAATAATGAGGCGAAAAATCCTTCCTGAAAACTGCGACCATGACCAGGGTCTCGTAAAATCCCTGCTCGACTCGTCTATAACTAGGCCTAAGGTGTACCAAACTGAGACTCTGGCTCAAAGTCCAGCGGACAGCTACCGATGAGACCTCCAGGAGGTTCTGTATGAGTTTTTCGAATGACGAGGTTTCTGGGGTGCACACGTTTTTAAAATCGACGCCCGAGTCCCATCTCAAAAACATGCTTGTGAGCGGACCGCTCACAGATATTCACTTCAAGCTCCTTGTGAAACTGGCTCGAACTTGCTCTGAAGCTGACTTTATCTCGGCCTTTGAATCGGAATCCTTCGGTAGCGTTCGCCTTAAGTCACCGGAGATCAAAATTCAGGAAAACTTCTGGCCCGTCTGCAAAGGCCAACTCTCCACGCTTGGACTACTTAGCGCCAACGTAAAAGCAGCTTAGGATTTGCAGGCCAGTTGAAGTCATCTTAAATCTAATCTAAAATCTCCTGTTATTGCGCAGGAGGTTTTAATTTATGGACACTCGTAGGGCTTTACGCCTCATCACTTTTTTGGGCGCCCTGGTTTTGCTCGCCGCCCCTTTGTTGTCCCAGGATACCACTTGGGAGCGAAAACTCGTGATCCCTGAGGACAACCCCATGACGCCGGAGAAGATCAATCTGGGAGCTCAGCTCTTTTTTGATCCCAGACTTTCTTACTCCGGCACAATCTCCTGCAACACTTGCCATAACGTTATGGCAGGCGGAGATGACGGCGTCAGGGCTTCCTTTGGAATTGAAGGTCGGCAAGGATCGCGTAACAGCCCCACGGTGTGGAATGCGGCCTATTTGAGTGTACAGTTTTGGGACGGGCGGGCTGCCACCCTAGAAGAGCAGGCTTTGGGGCCGCTTATTAATCCGGTCGAGATGGGACTTCCAGGGCATCACGTTGCTATGAAGCGCATCACCCAGGTGCCAGGCTATCAAGAGCAGTTCAAAAAGGTTTTTGGCGGCAAAAAGCCCATGACTATTGAGAATGTGGTCAAGGCCATTGCTGCTTTTGAAAGAACCCTGGTCACTAGCGACAGTCCCTTCGACAAATTCATCGGCGGAGATAAAAAGGCCATCTCAGCCAGCGCTCAAAGGGGCTACAAAACGTTTCAAGAGGTGGGCTGCACAACCTGTCACTCTGGACCTAATTTTGCTGGCCCAAATCTTCCAATTGGAGTTGGGTTCT
>CAYRIE010000018.1:0-15289 GCA_964424215.1 uncultured Pseudobdellovibrionaceae bacterium | reverse complement strand
GCCGCCAAAGGCCAGAACTCGTAAAGGATCGTGAACCGTCGCCACACGCTCCGCGGCTCGGATCTCGCCTCGAACAGGCAAGCCCACAATGCGCTTTCGCGCCCCACTTAACCCAGCGCCGGCCTTATCGAAAACCAAAAGCGACTCCCGGACAAATCTTGCCAGTATTCGGTTGGTCCACCCCGGCTGAGCGTTGGGCTCCCACAGATAGGTACGACGGCCTAAGAGACTGGCCGCCAACAAAAAGGGGCCCGATGCAAAACCACCCATGCCCAAAACTGCTGTCGGCTTCAGTTTAAGCACCAGCCAAACACAGTGGAGCAGGGCACCCGGAAGGCCGAGCATAGTTTTGATCTGTGCTTTGCGGCCCACGCTCTGATGAAGTTTGCCGATTTTGATCAGCTCAAGTGGGTAACCCGCTTGTGGAATGATCTTTTCTTCGAGGCCACCCCGCGAGCCGACAAAGTGAATATCCACCAGAGGGTCTAACTCTTTTAGGGATTCGGCTATGGCCAGACCAGGGTAAATGTGGCCGCCCGTTCCACCGCCGGCAATAACGACTCGCTGAATCTTGGACATAGTGGTCTTCTCATGGCTTAAAGGGGATAAACTCCCGGCTTTCGTGCTCCCTTTCGTAGAGCCACTGCAGATGACATTTCAGCAGCAGGCCCACCAGGAAGCAGAAGGAGACAAAGGAGCTTCCGCCGTAACTGAGAAAAGGTAACGTTAAACCCTTCGTTGGGGCAAGTCCCAATACGACACTCGTGTTCATGAACACGGAGGTGCACAGCAGAAGGATCAGTGAAAAGCTCAGGGCCTGGGCGAAACGATCCTTGAGATTCAAGCTGATCTGGAGACCGCGAAAGATGAAAAGCCCGTAAAGGATCATCAAAATCGCAAAACCGATAAAGCCCATCTCTTCGCCAACGACGGCCAAAGTGAAGTCCGTATGGGCTTCGGGTAGAAAAAACAGCTTCCCCTGTCCTTGGCCCAAGCCCACACCGAACAAGCCGCCGGAGTGAAAACTCAGTAGACTTTGAATCAGCTGGAAGCCGCCTCCTTCTGAGTGGGACCACGGATCAAGAAAGGCAAGCACTCGGGCTTTGCGGTAGGGCACATTGACGATCAGAAAGTACACGGCCGCAGACGCAACGGCAGCTGACGTCAAGATGTAGCGCCACTTAAGCCCGTACACGAAGGTCACCGAAAGGATAAGAACACTCAGAATAACCACGGAGCCGAAATCAGGCTGAAACAGCAGGATAACAAAGGGGGATGCGGCTGCTAGCAGAGCTGCGCCCCGGCCCGCCCCCGTTCTGGGAAGACCTATTTGCGCCCACCTTGCGAGCACCAGGCAAGCGGCCACCTTGAGCAGCTCAGTGGGCTCAAGTCGAAAGCCCCAGGGCAAAGAAACCCATCTTGTGGCGCCGCCCACCTTAACGCCCCACCCGGGCACCAGTGTCAGAGCAAGGAGAATTATGGCTGAAACCCCGAAGAAAAATGAAAGTCGCTTGATCCACTCAAGGGGCAGGGCCAGAGTGACAAAGATCGCCAGCACACCGACGCAGACGAAGATCAGCTGCTTTTTAAAGAACAGCAGCCCGTCCCCGTAGGTTTCCGTAGCGAAGATATAGCTAGAGCTGTACACCTGGACCAGTCCGAACCCGGCCAGGGAAAAAAACAGCAGAAGTAGATGACGATCGAGGCGATCGAGCCGGCGCAGGAACTCCACTCCTTTATGTTAGGAGAGTTCCTGCGGCTTGGATACGGCCAGGAAAAAGCATTCAAGACCTAAGGCGGGCCTACTTGAAGCTGCGAACCAGCTCTTTGAAGTAGTTGCCACGCTCCTCGTAGTTGTCAAACATGTCAAAACTTGAGCAGCCCGGTGACAATAGGACAGTGTCGCCAATCCGAGACTTCTGATAAGCGATTAGTACCGCCTCTTCAAAGGTTCCAATCAGAAAGGTTTCCGACCAATCGCCGATGTCGCGGTTGATCCTCTCTTTGGCCTCGCCCACCAAGATCAAGTTCTTCACCTTCTTGCGGATGGGCTCCTGCAGCGGCTCGTAACTTAAATTCGTGTCTTTACCGCCCATAATCAGAATGACGTTCTCATCAAAGGCATCAAGTGCGCGAGAAACCGCGTGAACGTTGGTGGCCTTAGAGTCGTTGAAAAACTCAACTCCGCCCACTCTGCGAACGTATTCGAGACGGTGGGGAAGACCTTTAAACTCATCGATTTCCTTCTGGATGACCTCATGGGTGGCGCCGTGCTCGCGAGCGGCCAGCACTGCGCCCATGATGTTTTCGATGGAGTGTGAGCCGCGAAGCTTCTTGTTCTTCACGGAAAAGTACTCAATCTCGGGGCCGGTTCGCACCCTTAGCTCACCATCGATGCTCACAGCTCCGCCGATGTTCATGATCTGAGGCTCTAAGGAGGGCTTGCGAGAGAAGTAAAAGATCCTGCCGCGCTGAACTGCCGGATCGCGCGCCAGCTCCACCACGGCGTTGTCGTCAGCATCCAGGATGCTCGTGGTCGCCTGGTTGGTGTTCGAAAAGATACGGCGCTTAGCATTGATGTACTCTTCCATGGATTTATAACGATCCAGATGGTTTTCCGCCAGGTTGGTGAACACGATGTTAGTGGGGTTGAAACGCTGAACATGCTCCAGCTGAAAGCTTGAGACTTCCGCAATGATGACTCGTGCGGGCTGCTCGCGATTGAGATACTCAATCATCGGCTGACCTATGTTCCCCCCCATCCAGCAATCGACGCCGGAGTTTTTAAGGAACCGCTGGATCAGGCGCGTGACGGTGGTCTTACCATTGGTGCCCGTTACGGCAATTACGGGCTCTTTAATAAACCAGTTGGAAAATTCGAACTCGCCGGTGACTTGCACGCCGTGATTTTTCACGTAGTCAAAGATCTTAAGATTGGGGGGCACACCAGGGGACAAAACGATCAGGTCTTGTTCCAGGAATTTTTTGGGGGTGTGTCCGCCTAAATCCAGCTCGACATCCAACCCTTCGATCTTTTCCAGGTGGTGGACCAGCTCAGCCTTGGATTTGTGGTCCGACACACTCACCTGGGCGCCGTGCTTGGCGAGAAACTTCACCAGGGAGACACCGGTACGGGCCAGACCCACCACCATAATTTTCCGACCTTTGAGCTCGGACTTATCATTGTACAAAGTCATTTCATCACCTCAACTTGAGAGTCGCTAGACTTAAAACGGCTAGCAAAATAGATACGATCCAAAACCTAACTATAATTTTCGTCTCATCCATGCCCTTAAGCTCAAAGTGATGATGCAGCGGGGCCATTCTGAAGATTCTCTTGCCGGTGAGCTTAAAGGAGAGCACCTGAGTGATCACCGAGAGCGCTTCAGCCACAAAAACTCCACCTAGAATCAAAAGCACAAGTTCATTGTTTGTAATCACTGCCATAATGCCTAAAAAGCCACCCAAACTGAGGCTGCCGACATCTCCCATAAACACTTGCGCCGGATAGGTGTTGAACCAAAGGAACCCCAGACCCGCTGCAATGAACGATGCCGCAATGGGGGCCAGCTCACTGGTGCCCATAATGTAGGGGATCTGCAAATACTCGGCGATGCGCGAGTGGTCGGCAAGATAAGCAAAAAGGCCTAAGGTTCCTGCAGCGATGATCACCGGAACAATGGCCAGCCCGTCGAGCCCGTCCGTAAGGTTGACTGCATTTGCTGCACCAACAACCACCAAGCTGCCAAAGAGGACATAGCCCCACCCCAGATCCACTTGAATGTGCTTAAAGAATGGAAGGCTCAGCTGAGTTGAAAGATCAAACTGATAGATCAAAACTGCGATGACCACGGCCGATACGAGAAATTCTAGAAAAAGCCTGAGCTTTCCAGATAGCCCCTTAGAGTTCTTCTTAAGCACCTTTAGAGAGTCATCTAGGTAACCCACCAAGCCGAAAGCCACCGTAATGATGACCGTGGCCCATACGTAGGGGTTAGCCAAATCCACCCACAAAAAAAGTGGCACACCCACTGCCAAAAGAATGAGACCACCCCCCATGGTAGGAGTGCCCTGCTTCTTCTTGTGGGATGCAGGCCCGTCATCTCGAACCGACTGACCCACTTGGTGGCTCACCAAACGCCGAATGAAGGAGGGGCCCACCCAAAGGCAGCACAAAAAAGCTGTGAAGAAGGAAAGAAACGAACGAAAGGTCACATAGCCGAACACGTTGAAGGCAGAGAAAACATCAGCCTTCTCATACAGGAATTGATAGAGCATTGGGTAACTTCCACTCGCGGTACTTAAGATTGAGGTTCATACCTACCACGAAACGAAAAAGCGTGTCCATATGAAGTTTCTAAATTATGGATTTTCTTGGTGTTTTTTAGCTTTTTGGCGACCAGCCCATTGGCTCAAAAAGATCCACCACGCGCTCGAGCCTTCCGCCGCGAGAGCCCTTGAGCACCACTAGATCCCCCTCGCTGAAGTGATCTTGAGCGAACTTCATTACAGCCTTTGAATCGAAGTCAGCTAAGCTGAGAAATGGGATGCCTGCTGGGAGATGCTGCTGAATAACAGATCCCCAGGCTCCAAAAAAAATCACCCCGCTCCAGGGAAGCTCACAGAGCCTATCGCCTAGGGCGCGGTGACTGGCCTCAGCTTCATTTCCCATCTCCAACATGTCGCTTGCAATCAGCCATCTTTTTTCACCGGGCTGAGCCGGGAGCTCTTTTAAGTTGTCGATCAAAACACTAAAAGAGTCGGGGTTAGCATTGTAAGCATCAAAGAGCACTCTGTAACCTGCCGCTGTTTGAACCCATTCGCCCCTGCCCCAAGTGGTTCGGCACCCGCTCAGGGCGGACCAGACTTGGTCTGAGGTCAGGCCGCAAGCCATAGCCATGGCCGCTGCGCAGGCAAGATTTTCTACATGTTGCCTACCAAACACGGGAACTGTGGCTTCTCCTTTGCGGCCCAAAAGGTGGCCAGACAGATGAAGAGCTGAGGATTCCATACGATCCAATTTGAGCAGGACGTCGGCTGCGGGGTTCTGAGTTGAAAAGGTCATCAGCTTTGCGTCGCTAACGTAGCGAGTCTGCATGGCCGAAGTCCATGGATTGTCCAAGTTGAATATTCTGACCTGCAAGCCCTTTTGAGCCGTGTAGATTTCTTCTTTGGCACGGGCCAATTCCTCAAGAGAACCAAAATTTCCTTGATGGGCTCTGCCGACATTCGTGCAGGCGACCACCTGGGGCTGCGCGATTTTAACCAGCGAGCGAATTTCACCCGAATGATTCATCCCCATTTCGAGCACACCGTGGCTGTGGTGAGACCTCAGCTCCAGAAGAGTCAGCGGCACCCCCCAGTGGTTGTTAAAGCTCCCACGGCTTCGATGAGTGGGCAGGCTCTGAGAGAGGATCTGATAAAGAAACTCTTTAGTTGAGGTTTTGCCGTTGCTTCCGGTAACTGCCAGCAAGAACGAATTCATCTTTAGGCGCCAGTGATGCGCTAAACTCTGCAGAGCCGCAAGGGTGTCTTTCACCACGATCTTAACCACCGAGGAGGGCAGGCCCTTTAAAGCCTCTTCTCGGTCCACGAGCACACCAGCTGCGCCCGAGCGGCAGGCTTGCTCTAAAAAGTCGTGAGCATCAAAGCGGTCTCCCCTCAGAGCTATGAAAAGCTGGCCCGATAGATCCTGCCGGCTGTCTGTACCAACTCCTGAAAAACCAGAACAGGACACTAGGTCCTGCCGCTCCCCGCCTACAGTCTGAAGTACAAAATCCATCGGAAAAAGGGGGTCGATCATATCAGCTTCTCCTGGGCCATTTGGTAATCACTCATGGGAAGGGTTTTACCGCCAAGAATTTGAAACTCTTCGTGGCCCTTGCCCGCAATCACGAGAACATCCTCAGGCCCCATTTGCTCTATGGCTCCGCCGATGGCCAGCCGGCGGTCCGGCTCCACTTGGACCACTTTATCTCTATGTTGAGCTGACACCCCTGAGAGAATCTCAGCCAAGATCTTTTCAGGATCTTCACTGCGGGGGTTGTCACTTGTCAGCACGACCTGATCGGCCGTAGTCACAGCCACATGACCCATGGCAGGTCGCTTCCCCTTGTCCCGATCTCCGCCGCAGCCAAACAGCACCCATAGTTTCTGGTGACTTTCCATCACCTCCCTGACGGCGGACAACGTCGATAAGAGAGCCTCTTCAGTGTGAGCAAAATCCACCAGAACGGTCTTGGTGTCCCTTGATGCCACCCTCTGAAGCCGGCCCGGAACGCCGGGGAAGTTTTGAAGTGCAGCTGCCAAGCTCTCCAGGGAGGCGCCGGCAAAAAGAGCCACGCCGATAGCTGCGGTCGCATTGGCGACGTTGTGAGGACCAATCAGAGGTAGAAAAAAGTTTTGTTGGCCTTGAGCCGTAAAAAGCTCAAAGCGGGAGCCGTGAACTCCAGACTCAGATATTTCATACCGTAGATCACAGAAGCTCTTCTTCCCGTAGGTCCAAACTGGCAGCCCATCACAGGCGGCGGCTACCTTGGGGTAAGCGGGGTCATCACCGAAAAGCACAGCCAGCCTATGGGTCTTCTGGGAGCTTTTCAAAATCTCTGTGAACAGTCTGGACTTGGCCTCAAGGTAGGCTTCCATCGTGCCATGGTAGTCTAAATGGTCGCGGCTCAAATTGGTAAAGACCGCCACATCCACGTCGAGCAAATCTATCCTGCGTTGATCCAGAGCGTGACTGGAAATCTCAAAGGCCACGGAGCGCGCGCCTTGGGCGCGAAAATCTTCCAGACGCTGGAAAAACTCAAGAGTGTCGGGTGTGGTGAGAGCTGAGGGCCAAACTTTATCGCCCAAATGGTGGTTGATCGTCCCCATCACCCCGGTCGGCCAACCGAAGTTGGTGAGAAGGTGCTCAATCAGGTAGGTGGTGCTGGTTTTGCCATTGGTGCCCGTCACCGCGGCTAAAAAAAGATCCGAGCTGGGCGCGCCCCAATATCTTTCAGCTAGCTTGCCCAGAATTCTTCGGGTGGAGGCCACCTTTACAACGGCCCCCGTAAAGCCCTCGGGAATTTGACTGATATCTTCTACCACCAGTGCGGCAGCCCCGCGCTTCACAACCTCGGCCAAAAAGTTATGGCCGTCGGACCTGAGCCCCCTAATTGCAATGAAGACAGAGCCCGGCCCCACCTGACGAGAGTCCGTCACCAAAGAGGTGACCTCAGATTGGGGACGATCTCCGAGGCGGTAATCAGAAAAAATCGAGAACAGCTGACAAATCTTCAATGCTTTGGCCTTTTGAGAGGATCCTATCAAAGATTCAAGTTGAAAGGTTCTAGAAAATCACGCGCACGCGCTGCCCCTTGGACAGCTCCACCCCGGGTGAGGGCGAGGCGGACTTAACTCTTGTCCCTGAGCCGCGAAACTCGATGGTGGCTCCGGAGGTGGACAAGAGCCTTTTGACTTCTCGCAGACTCTTACCCTTCAGATCAGGCATCATCTGACTTTCAAATTCACTCGCTACAGAAGGAGGGTTGGCCAGCTTCTGCAGCGCTTGCTGCTGAGCCTGCTGATAATCCCAAATGTCTCGCTCCGCGCGAACCACATGGGATTTGGATATGAGTCTCGGAACAAGTTCTTCGTGACGTGTAAGGAAGCTGGCCATCTGTGCAAACAAGGGTGCTGCCACCGAGGATCCATAGTATTTGTCTTGAGGTTCATCAACGGAGACGACGATGACAAACCTAGGGTTGGGCAAAGGAAAGTAGCCCGCAAAGCTTGAGATGTAGGCCCCATCCAGATAGCCGCGCCCGTTGGGATCCACCTTTTGCGCCGTGCCTGTCTTACCTGCGACTGCAAAACCTGGCACTCTGGCCAAAGTTCCCGTGCCCCCTTCGCTGGTGGCAACGGCAAGCATAAGCGACAAGGTGTCGGCCACACTTTGAGAGACCACCCGCCTGGGCTCCTGGCTCCCATCGACGGACTCCCATTGACCAGTTACTGGATCGCGCACCCCTTCCACGATTTTAAGCGGTCGAAACATTCCGCCTGAGGCCAGCACTGTGTAAGCACCGGCCATTTGAAGCAGCGTGGAGGTCATAGCGTGTCCAAAGCTAACTGAGGCCAGGTGCTCCTTTCGCCAGGGCAGTGGGTGGAGAATGCCCGCAGCTTCACCCGGGAAGCTGAAACCAGTTTTTCCTCCAAAGCCAAAGGCCGTCAGATAGTCGCGGTACTTCTCTGCACCGAGCATAAACGCTAGATTGGCCGTGCCGACGTTAGAGGACTTGGCCAGCACTTCAGTCACCGTTAGAGATTCAAACTGATGGCTGCGACTGGCCTCCCGAATCACGCGTTTGCCGATGCGCAAAGAGCCCCCGCCCGTGTCCACCACGGTGTTGGGCTGAACGATCTTTTCTTCAAGTGCTGCGGCTACGAGCATGGATTTAAGAGTGCTGCCTGGCTCGTAAGCATCCACCACAGCCATGTTGCGGCCGCGTCTGGCCTGCCCCTGGGGCCTGATGTTGGCCATTGCGCGAATTTCTGCGGTTTCCACATCCACCACCACAGCGCTGGCCGACTGGGCACTCAGTTCACTAACAGCCCTTCCAAGAGCCTGTTCCACAAAGTGCTGCAGATCCCTGTCGACCGTGAGCCGAACATCTTTCCCGTCCTCATTTTTTAAAAAGAGCCAGCCGTTTTCAATAAGGGGCCTGCCGCGCGCATCTCGCTGAAGCACCATCACCTTTTCGTCGCCTGACAAGTAGCCTTCAAGCTCACGCTCCAGACCCTCAAGCCCCTTGTTCTCAGAGCCAACCAAGCCAAGGACTGAGCTCATAAGAGGCGCGTTCGGGTAGATGCGCACGGGCTCTGTTTTAAAGCCGAGTCCCCGGATGCCCCAACTTTGAATTTTATCGTAATCTTCTTTGGAGAGCTTGCGGGCGAGCCAAACAAAGCGCGTGCCTTTGCGGCGTATCTTTTTTGAGACTTCCGATCGGGAAAGTCCCAAGTGACGGGTGAGCCTATCGGTGATCTGTTGATGCTCGGTGATGATAGAGGGGTCGGCAAAAAGTGAGTAGCGCGGAACCGACACGGCCAGCTCCGCACCCTTGCGGTCGATTAGGTCGCCCCTACGGGCATCGATGTGGATCGTTCGCTGAAATCTTTTTTCTTTGAGGGCGTTGAGCCGATCCTGGGGCAGAACCTGAAGCTGAAAACCGCGAACGACGATCATGCACCAGACAACAAACAGCAGAGATGCAAAAAGAAAGATGCGGGATTTCATCTAGTGGGTAACCACCAAGCGATCACCCGCGATGTGGATGATTTGCCCTTCGGTTGGAGCCTGCACTGCGAGCTTGGACTGAGCTAACTTGCGAAGATTCTGCGGGCCGGTGAGCTCGGCCAGTCGGACCACCTTTTCGCGGTGATAATCCCGAACTTCCCGCTCCTGCTGGGAAAGGTTAAGGAGCTCATACCCCATGCGGCGTATCTCCATGTGCACCAGAACTATGGAGAACAAGGTAGATATAATCATCAGGACGCTAACAAAAGGTAACCATGAACGTGTGGCCTTCATACTTCGACTCCATATTTTTCGAACACTCTGAGTTTAGCACTACGAGCCCGCGAGTTCCGAGCAGTTTCCTCATCACTGGGCTTGATCACCTTGCGCTGAACGCGCCATCCATGAGTGCCGTCCCAAGCTTTAAAGGTTTGTTTCACAAGGCGATCTTCCAGGGAGTGGAAGGAAATGATAGCGATCCTCCCCACGGGCTCCAGGCTCGCCAGAAAAAGCGGTAAAGCCTCCTCTAGGTCCCCAAGTTCGGAGTTCACCGCAATTCGCAGCGCCTGAAAGTAGAGGGTCGCAGGGTGAGCGCCCTTCTTACGCCATCCGTCCACCCGCTCGATCAATGAAGCCAGCTGCACGGTGTCCGTGAAAGGCGTAGCCTTTCGGTCGTGGACGATGGCGCGCACCACGCGGTAAGGACTTCGAACCTCGCCGTAGGTCTTGAAAAGTTCAATAAGCTCATCTGAGGTGAGGCCATTGACTAAGTCCTGGGCCTGGGTGGAGCGGGTTTGATCCATACGCATATCCAGCGGGCCGGATTGATAAAAAGAAAAACCTCGTTCCGATCGATCCAGCTGCGGGGAGCTAACTCCTAAGTCAGCTAAGATAAAGTGGAAACACTCCCCCTGAAGGGACCACGCCTTCATGGCTTCTTCGATCTGGGCATAGGAGCTGCGGAAAAAGTGCAGCCTGCCTTCGGCTATCTCTTTTTGAAAGTTCACCTTGGCGCTGTTCTCAGCGTCCTCGTCCCAGTCACAGGCGTAAACCGTAAGGCCTGGAATTTTCTCAAGGAGAGCCCGGGTGTGCCCGCCCCTTCCGAAGGTCGCATCTAACATGCGTGGCCTCCCTGGCACCTGCTCAGGAAAACTTGCGATCACCTCATCCAGAAGAACGGGAATGTGCTCCACTTAAGATTCCTTTTTCTTTGGATCTGAGCCCTTCTGGGCCGAGAGCCTTCCCAGAGCGGCCATCACTGTCTCTGAAGATTCTGTGAGTTGCTCAAAAGCCTTATCCCAAAAGGTTTTGGACCAAACTTCAATTTTTTCTCCCATACCGACAACGACCACAAAGCTCTCAAGTTGGGCATGGGATCTTAGCGCTTTCGGGACAAGATAGCGTCCCAGTTTGTCGGGGTGAACTTCCATTCCGCTGGAAAGGTAAAATCTTTTAAACGCCTGCACTTCAGGCTCAAAACTATCCAGAGCCTGCACCTTTCGAACAAGAGCGCGCCATTGAGTTAGGTCATAAACATCAAGGTGGTTCAGGCCATGATCTTTGGCCACAGTGAAAACCAGAGGAGCTGTCTCTAGTTCTTCGGATTTCAGACCACTGGGCAAACTCCAGCGACCTTTCGTATCTATTTTGGAATCAAAGCGACCTTGAAACTTCCAAACCATCCCTGGCGCGATTCCTCTCTATGGGAAAGGACAAAGCCCATCCATGGGCTTTGCGGCGGCCGACTACCACAATCTACCACCTTTACCCACTTTAGAGCCCCACGCCAGAATGCGTCAAGTCCGGCTTCGGTTGGACGCACGATGTCTAAACGTGTTAGCCTGAGCTGGTTGGAGCTGCCTAGTATGATGAATTGTCCCAAATGTGGATTTGATCAGCCCAAAGATCAGTTTTGTGCAAGCTGCGGAATTGATATGGAGCGCTACGCTTTAGCGCATCGGCCCCGCAGGTTTCGCGGCCTGCCTCCCTTAAGTGTGTGGCTGGGCGCAGGCTCAGTGGTCGTCATCCTACTTATTGCCTTCTTAGTTCTTGAGCCGTTTTCCTACGTTCTTCGAACGAGTGGAGATCCCTCATTAGCCCTGGAGGAAGAGCGCATCGAATCCTTTGGCAGGCTGGATCTAGGCCAACGGCGAGCGCTTTCTTCTGAGCCCGGCGATAGTTTAACTTCTGAGCCCGCCGTAGAGAGCGTTCAGCCGCTAGTGCCCGCGCCAGCACAGCCGGTGGCCCAGCTTCAGCCACAGTTCTCATTGGTGCTCATCTCCTCATCTGTTTTAGCGCGGTGGATTCGCGACGCTTCTGACTTTTCCTCAGGACAGGGCCTTTCTTCAGGTGTGCTGAGCCCTGACGAGCTAGCAGGAGTAGGAGCAGAAGATCAGGTGATCTCCCTTAACGCCCAAGAGGTTTTGGGCACGGGTTGGGCCTCCATGTCCCCTCTCTCGGAGCTGGGGATGGATTCTGCAGGATTCAGTTTAGAGGCTGACCTTGACGGAAGTCAGCTGGATCTAGCCGCTCTGAGTATTGCACCAGAGCAGCGCATCGAAAGCGGGATTTCCACCTGGAACGAAGTGGAGACGGCTCAGCGGTGGACTTTTGATTTGAGTGGAGGGGGGACCTTGTTTGTTGTAGGCCTTTTGCCCCGCCCGCCTCAGATCCCGCGTACGGCTCCCTGGAACTTGCCGGGTCTTCTTGAACTTTGGGACCTGGAAGAGTTTGTAGAAGGGGACCGCGAGTTGGTCCTTTTGATCGAACCGGCCGTTGACCGCCAGCCCTAGGTTTCTTAAGTTTCCCTGGGGGGAAAGATTCCATGAAAGAGCTCCACCACCACTACGGCTCCCAAGTGCGACTGATTCAGAGCGTGGCTCTGGGGTATTGGCTCAGCCAACTGGGTCATCCGCAAACTCGCATGACGGATCTGGCCGATCTGATCCGCAGGCTCTACAGCAGTCTGCTGCTTTTGGCGATGGAGCGTGAGTTCCCCACAGAGATAGCCACACTCGACACCCGCATGACCGCAGCGCACCCGGAACAAAAGGTGACGCTACCCATCTTCTCTCGAAGCCAAAAGGCCGTAACGGTCAATCTTGCTCGGGCGGGCACCCTGCCCAGCCAGGTCTGCTATGAGTCCCTAGGTCAGCTCCTCTCACCCGAACAGGTTCGCCAGGATCACATCCTAGCCGCTCGAATCACGGAAGCTGCGCAAGATAAGACTCAGGGAACCGCGCTGTCAGGGGCCAAAATCGGCGGAAGCGTTAAAGACTCTATTGTCGTTTTGCCTGACCCCATGGGAGCCACCGGCAACACGCTCTGTGAGGCTGTCTCCTACTACAAAGAGCAGGTGGATGGCGGCGTTGCCAAGTTCGTTGCCCTCCATTTGATCGTGACTCCCGAATATCTAAAAAAGGTCACCACCACCCATCCCGATGTGGTGATTTATGGGCTTCGCCTGGATCGCGGGTTGTCACCCGCCCATGTTTTGGCCGATACTCCCGGAAAGCACTGGGAGCTGGAGCGCGGGCTCAACAATCGGGATTATATTCTCCCAGGTGCCGGCGGCTTGGGAGAAGTGCTGAACAACTCCTGGGTGTAACCAAGAAATGAGGATCGTGATGGACGCTCGACTGCTGAAAATGATCGATGAAAAACAGCTAGAGAAACGAATTCAAGAGCTCGGCAGCCTCATTACGGAGCGCTACCGAGGAGAAAAACTCACGGCCGTTTGTGTGCTTAAGGGATCTTTCATTTTCTTCTCGGATCTGGTCCGCCATATTGACCTTGATGTTCACTGTGAGTTCTTCGGAATCTCAAGTTATCAAGGGAGCCAGTCCACAGGTGAAGTGCGCGTCACCTTGGATGTGAACAGCCCTATTGAGGGCCGCAACATCCTGATCGTTGAAGACATCGTCGATACAGGGCTCACCATGGATTACTTGCTCACCACTATGAAAGCTCGCCGGCCCAAGAGTCTTGCGACGGTGGCACTGCTGCACAAGCCAGCAGCCATGAAGATTCCCCTGGAGATCGACCACATCGGCTTCACCATCGAAAACCAGTTTGTGGTGGGTTACGGCCTGGATTACGAGGGGTGGTTTCGAAACCTTCCCTACATCGCTGAAATTCAGAACTTCAATTAATTGTAAACTGCCCGTTTACAAAACTGAGTCTCTTTTTACACATCGGAAAAAATCGGCGGTGTATAGTGGTTTCATCTTTTCAAGATACCCTCTCTTGAAAAGAGATTCCCCTCCCCCCCTGAAAGAGGCTCAACCCTGGGCCTCTTATTTTTTTTGTGGCAAGCGAAGTTTTTGACCCGCCCGAAGGGACGAAGCATCTTCGATACCGTTCAAATCCTGGATCTGTCGAACCGAATAACCCAGGCGCTCGGCCACACCACTGAGAGTGTCGCCCGGCAGCACCCGGTAAATGTCAGGACCTGCGGTGCCGATCGGTGAGGGTTGCGGCAAGCTATCCGCAAGGCTTTGCAACGAGTCCGCCGGAACATACACTCTTGCACCTTTGGGCAAAGCGATCTGACCTTGGCGGGCGCGCAAATTGATGTGGGGATTAAAGATGCGCGCCATCTCTTCATCGCCGCTGAAACCATCGACGAGCTTTCGCCAGGAGAGTGCCTGAGGCAACTCCCACTCGGTCTGCGGCAAAGGCCGGCTCCACAGGACTTCTTCAAAGTGCACATCCGCATGCAGCTCAACTTCCAGGGCGGCGACAAAGCTGGCAAAGAAGTTCTTTGAGGCAAAACCAAAACTTCCACGCCCACGCTCTTCAACGAGATCAAACAAGCTGGTCGCCGCAGAGTTCTGAATGCGGCGCCGGATGCCATAGACTCCGTGATTGTACCCGGTCAGAGCCAGCGGCCAGTCCTCAAGCAAGCGGTAGTTGTTCTTCAGAATCCGGGCTGCAGCCTGGGTGGCTTTGATGGGGTCGTTGCGCTCATCGATAACGGCATCTCTTCTGAGCTTTTGCTCCCTACCCACGCTGGGCATGATTTGCCAAAGCCCACTGGCTCCGACCCGCGATTGTGCGAAGATGTTAAAGGAGCTCTCCACCATGGGCAGACGGCTCAGCTCTCGCGGAAGGCCTTCCCTTTGAAAGATCTTTTCGATCTCCTCGATGTAGCGACCGGAATAATAAATGCCTTTCAAAAATCGATCGCGCTGCCCGAGCTGAAAGCGTACGCGGTCCAGCTGACCTGCTTCCTCCAAAGCTTTGGGATCACCTTCCAGTTGACGATGAATCGAAAAGGCCTCACCAGAAAGTTCCTTGCCCTCAGCCACATCGCTTCGCAAGCGTTTAAAGACCTCAACAATTTCGTCCTTGGCCTTCTCCACTCTGAGTCTGCGGGCGCGCTCTCGCTGGGCCGGAGTGGAATCCAAGTTCAGTTCAATGTCGGAGAAGTCCACGACGCGGTAGACGACCCAGGGATAGAGCGCGTCGTGAAGCACCCCCTGCCAGGTGCTGAAATTGGCATAGATCTGCTTCCAAAAGTCCACGCGCTTTCTAAAAGAGCTCGGAACTCGAAAATCCTCGGAGAGACGGTCAGGATCCTCGGAAAACCTCGGCCGCTGCCAGGGCCTGGTGCCGGTGGTGTACTCCTGGGACATGTCATCGTGAACGACAGGGAAGGGGCGCTGAGCTGAAAGCGGCTCAGAAAAAAGAAAGGTCAGGCAAGCAGTCACGGTGAAAAAGGCTTTAAAAACCCTCATCGAGAAAGCTGACCCGCCATGGCGTCAAAGGCGCTCCAAACTTTGGGATAAGTGCTTGGACCATTGTATATAAAGGCAAAGCCCAACAGTTCTTGGGAGGGGCTGTGGACATATCCGGCCAGTCCCACCACTCCATTGAGCATGCCCGTCTTAGCGCGAACGCGGGACTTGTTCTGTCTCATCCGGTTTTTCAAAGTTCCATCAATCCCAGCCACGGGTAAAGCGAAGAGGAACTCGGCGAAGCTAGAAAAGCTATCCCGGGAGGCGGTCA
>CAYRIE010000017.1:0-15389 GCA_964424215.1 uncultured Pseudobdellovibrionaceae bacterium | reverse complement strand
GATGTCCAACGAATCACCCCAAAATGCGCGTAGATCTTTTCTTAAGACGGCGGCATTGGCTGCTGCTGCGGCACCCCTGGCTGGTCAGCTCCTGAGAGTTCGGGAAGCGAAGGCTACGGATAACGTCACGATGCTTTCGCAAGATGACCCCATGGCTAAAAACCTAAAGTACACTGAGGATGCAACGAAAGCCGAGGGCCGCCAGCCCAACGCCACCTGTGCCAATTGTCAGCTCTACACCAAAACTGGCACCAAAGACGGCAAGGACATAGGTACATGCACTCTGTTCATGAACCCCACCGTCCGCCACGTCTACGGACCCGCTTGGTGCAGCGCCTGGGTCTCTAAGCCCAACGCCTAAAAATTCAGGTTCCAAGGCGTCGGGCGGAAGTGTCGGGCACTTTGTAGTGGGGATTTGCGGCATTTATGACGCCAAGCCCTACTAAAAAGTGCCTGACACTCGCACTACCTGATAACCAGTAGGTCGGAATCGCCTTTTAGATAATAGGGATCCACACCTTGAGTGCGCTTCATAAGTGAGTGAAGACGCCACTGCAGTTGAAAGTGGGCTCCAACCACCGGGCTGGCTTTGGTGCCAGCGTTAATGATGTCAGCCACTTCAAAGCGTGAATCAAATTTGAAGCCCCAACCCACATCAACGACCTCGGGTACAACCTGGAGGTTTGCAATGTACTTGCCCTTTCCATCCAGATTTCCGTTGGCGTAGTAGATGATTTTGTACTGAAAGGTCAAAACCGTTCCGCCCATGCGGTTTTTTGACTTCAGAATAAAAGTTCGTACGTGAGGCCCTGTCCAGCCCTCAAGGTTCTCCCACTCTTCAGGTGAGTTGGGCAGGATGGAAATTCTGTTGGTGTCAGAGCTCACTTTGGGCTGGTTCTGCTCCACGAGAGTGTAGACAAGGTTTCCCACGGAAACCATTTCTTGAATTCCGGGAATAGTTCCGTACCCACCGAAGCCCCCGCCGCCCCAGCCACCGCCAAAACCGCCGCCGCCAAAACCGCCGCCAGTTCCAGGATTCCAGGGGTCGGTCGGAGTTGTGCCACCGCTACCAGGCCCGTCGGTCTCTTCGGGGAAGTCAGGGCTAGGAAAGTGCGGACCGCCATCGCCGCCGCCTCCGCCGCTGTCACCGCCCGGAGGCGTGGGGAACGGATCCCAGGGATCGGCCGGTGGTGGTGGAGAGCTCTCACCTTCACCATCATCAGGGATGGGAAAAGGATTGGTCTGCATTCCTGTGATTTCTACATGTTCTGTGTGTGCGATCTCGTAATAATCTGGATCTGAAGCATCTGGATGGCCCCCGCATCCAGCTGCAGCTAAAACCAGGCCTAGCAAAGCTAGTTTAGATAAAGCCCTCATCGTCGTCCCCCCTGTTCTATTGAGTCCGGGGCTCCCACACCCCGAACCGTGGCGCGCATTCTAGGGGCTCAGAACTAGAAAGGTCAAAGTCCGATTTGAAAAAACTACAGGTGTCAGGCACTTTCAGTGGGGATTTGCGGCACTTGTATCGCCCAACCCCACTAAAAGGTGGCTCGGCGTTTATGACGCGTAGCCCCACTAAATGGTGCTCGCACTATCTGATTACCAGGAGGTCTGAATCACCTTTTAGGTAGTAGGGATCCACACCGTGCCCCTCGCTTACCGGCGGGTCTGTGGGGGGATCTGGCGAACCCGCCCTTGAACCGACAAGGCGGCCTCCCTGACAGCTTCAGATAAAGTGGGGTGAGCGTGAAAGCTGCGGGCTAGATCCTCAGAGCTTCCGCCAAACTCCATGGCCACAATCACTTCATGAATCAACTCAGAAACGTTAGGTCCCACCATGTGTGCGCCAAGGATTTTGTCTGTCTGGGCATCCGCCAAAATCTTCACTCGCCCCTCTGAGGCTCCAAGAGCTTTGGCCCTGGAGCTGGCTGCAAAGGGAAAGCTACCCACGAGATAATCACGGCCTTGGGATTTGAGCTCCTCTTCGGTGGCGCCCACGGATGCGACCTCAGGCCACGTGTAAATCACCGAAGGGATGCAGCCATAGTTCACGTGTCCGTAGCCTGTGGCCAAAAACTCAGCAACAGCCACGCCCTCTTCTTCCGCTTTATGAGCTAGCATGGGGCCAGCGATGACGTCGCCAATTGCGAAAATATGGGGAATAGATGTTCGCAGATGCTCATCTACGGCCACCCTACTCCGCTCATCAAGTTTTACGCCCACCTGTTCAAGGTTTAAGCCTTCAGTGAAGGCTTTTCGCCCGACAGCTACGAGCACTTTATCAGCTTTAAATTCGTGACTGCCCTCTGAGTTGTCATAGGTCAAAGTGACTTCATCACCCTTGGTTTTTGCGCCGGTCACCTTGGCGCCAGTCACAAAGTTAAGCCCTTGTTTTTTGAGCATGCGGGCAACGTCTTTGGCGATCTGTCCATCCATGCCAGCTAAAAGGCGATCGGAGTACTCAAACACAGTGACTTCACTGCCCAAACGAGACCAGACCGAGCCCAACTCAAGCCCAATCACTCCTCCACCCACCACCGCTAATCTTTTAGGGACCTTAGAAAACGAAAGTGCTTCGGATGAACTGACAATGTTCTTACCATCAAAGGGAAGATGCGGTAGCTCCACCGGCACGGAACCTGAGGCAATCACGATGTTCTTTGCACGCAGCTCTACACTGCCCTCTGGGCCCTTCACCAAAACAGTGTGCTCATCTTTTAGGGAACCTAAGCCCTGAAAGGTTGCAATTTTATTTTTCTCAAACAGAAGTCCAATCCCGCCCGTTAAGGAGGAGACGATTCCAGTTTTACGCTCCATCATGCGTTTTAAGTTGAGCTTTACGGAGGAGACCTCCACGCCGTGGTCCTGGTGATCGTGCTGAGCAGCCGCAAACACTTCACTGGACTGAAGGAGCGCCTTTGAGGGAATGCAGCCAACATTCAGGCACGTGCCACCAAAGGTTTTATCTTTTTCCACCATAGCCGTTTTGAAACCGAGCTGGGCGCACCGGATAGCCCCTACGTACCCACCCGGACCGCTGCCTACAAAGATCACGTCAAATTCTTGAGCTGCTGCCATATCTACCTTTGCTGTTAGCTTTTAGCGTTTAGATTTCTAAGAGAATTCGCTCAGGGTCCTCAATGCACTCTTTCACTCGCACCAAAAAGCTAACAGATTCTTTGCCATCTACCAGCCGGTGATCATACGAAAGTGCCAGGTACATCATCGGGCGGATGACAATCTGCTTATCCACCACCACCGGCCGATCCTCGATCTTATGCATGCCCAGGATGCCCGTTTGCGGGGGATTGAGAATGGGGGTGGACATCAAACTTCCAAAAACCCCGCCGTTGCTTACTGTGAAGGTGCCGCCGCTCAGATCATCAATGCTGATCTTGTTGTCGCGAGCTTTATTGGAGAATTCTTTGATTTCCATTTCAATTTCGGCCACGGAGAGTTGATCGGCGTCTTTCACCACGGGCACCATAAGTCCCTTGGGGGTGCTCACGGCCACACCGACGTTGTAGTAATTGTAATAGAGGATATCGGTTCCCTCGATGCTGGCATTGATGGCTGGATATTCTTTGAGCCCTTCGATAACGGCCTTAATAAAAACACCCATAAAGCCAAGCTTAATGCCGTATTTCTTTTCAAAGGAGTCTTTGTACTTGGCTCTAAGATCCATCAACTTCGACATGTCCACTTCATTGAAAGTGGTCAGGATGGCTGCGGTCTGTTGAGCCTGAACCAGACGCTCTGAAATACGCTTTCGGATGGTGGTCATCGGAACGCGCTCCACCTCACCTTGTGTGGCTGGCGCTCTGACTTTGCTGACCTGGGGGCGTGGCTGTTCCGGTGCCGGCTTTGACGGCGCAGGCTGACCACTTGATACCGCCTCAAGTGCGTCCGCTTTGGTGATGTTCCCTTTAGGACCTGAAGCTTTGGGAACGTCTTTTGTGGTCATGCCTTTTTCACCAAGGACACGCTTTACCGCAGGGCCGGTGCCATGACCGTTTTGAACTTTAGCCGGCTGAGAAGCTTCCTTTTGAGCGGGAGCCTCTTTCTGTTTTGAGGGGGCGGGCGCCTCTGCCTTCGTGTCAAGAACGGCAATCGTTGTTCCGACCTGCACGGTGTCGCCCTCTTGAGCCTTGATCTGGAGCTTGCCTGAGGACTCTGCCACTAAATCCATACTGGCCTTGTCTGTTTCCAGCACAACGAGCACTTCATCTCGCTCCACGTAATCGCCATCTTTTTTGACCCACTCGCCGATGATAGCTTCGGTCACGGACTCCCCTGCTGCAGGCACTTTCACTTCAAAATTCACTGGAAACCTCTCTATTGTTCAGCCAGTTTAAAAACGTGTTCCAAAATTTCAGCTTGCTCTTCGTTGTGCCTTCCTGGGGACCCTGTGGCAGGTGAAGCCCGGCGCTTTCGGCCCACGTAGTGAAGATCTAAACCTTCTTGGCCAGACTCCTGCATACTTTGCTCAAGCCAGGGCCGCATAAAGGCCCATCCACCCATGTTCATAGGCTCTTCTTGGGCCCAGATAACACGCTCCAAATGAGGCCACGACTTAATCTCCTTAAGGATCAATTTGTCGGGGTAAGGATAAAGCTGCTCCATCCGCACCAAGGCTACGTTCTCAAACTTTTTACCTAGTTTTTCCCGTCGCTCCAGCAGCTCATAATAGAGCTTACCGGAAACCAAAACGGCCGTTTTCACCTGATCGCTTTTCACAGCGGGGTCAGGGATGACCTCTTGGAATCTTCCGCTAGTGAACTCCTCTGCTTTGGATACCACCTTAGGATGCCTCAACAAAGACTTAGGCGACATAATCACCAGCGGCACTCTAAAGTCCCTGATCATCTGGCGCCTGAGCGCATGAAAGATCTGAGCCGGAGTGGTGAGGTTGCACACCTGAATGTTATCCTGACCGCAAAGTTGCAAAAAGCGCTCAAGGCGTGCACTGGAGTGCTCCGGTCCCTGGCCTTCATAACCATGGGGAAGAAGCAGTACCACACCGCTCATGCGCAGCCACTTTTGTTCACCACTTGCGATAAACTGATCGATGATGATTTGGGCCCCGTTGGCAAAATCGCCAAACTGCGCCTCCCACACCGTCAGGAAGGTCGGATCGGAGCTGGAGTTGCCGTACTCAAATCCTAATACGCCCATCTCGGAAAGGTGGGAGTTGTACACGCAAAACTCGTTGTCATTTTTTTCTAGCTTCTTAAGCGGAAAGTACGGCTGCCCAGTGTCCGTATCGTAAAAGGCGCTGTGGCGGTGAGAGAAGGTGCCGCGCACGCAGTCCTGGCCGGAGACCCGGACCGAGTAGCCGTCCTCAAGGAGCGTACCATAGGCTAGAAGCTCCCCCATGCCCCAGTCGATCTGATCTTCTGTCACCATTTTGGATCTGGCTTCTATAAGGCGTTTTAACTTCGGATGAAGGTTAAACTCTTTAGGCAAAGTGGTCAGAGTGCGGCTGACCTTTTCAAGCTGACTGGCTTTAACCTGCGTGGGCCATTTCTTTTCAAAGCCCTCCCTCGTGGGGCGGCGATAGCCAGACCACAAGCCACCAAAAGCCAGAGGTTTAATCACCGGGGGCTGCTTTCTTACCTGCTCAAGAATTTCCTGCAGGCTGTCCAAGTGATCCTGATAATGTTTTGCGTAGTACTCCTCGGTCATCACGCCATCGGCTACAAGCTTTCGCCCGTAGATTTCTCTTAAGGTGGGGTGCTTGCGAATGACCTCATACATCTTGGGCTGCGTGAATGCTGGCTCATCCCCTTCGTTGTGCCCAAACCTTCGGTAGCACACCATATTGATGATCACATCCGATCCAAAAGCCTGACGGTACTCAATCGCAAGCTCCATGGCGCGCACACAGGCTTCAACGTCATCGCCGTTGACGTGCAGTACGGGGGTGCGCTGACTCTTCGCAAAGTCGGAGCTAAAGGGCGTGGACCGTGCATCCTCGGGGGTAGCAGTGAAGCCCACTTGGTTATCCACGATAATGTGGATAGTGCCACCGACGGTGTAGCCCTGAAGCGTGGCCATCTGGATGGTTTCCTGAACGACCCCTTGGCCAGCAAAAGCTGCATCCCCGTGAATCAATACCGGCACAACCTTTTTGCGCTCAACGGTGTCCTTACGGATTCGCTGCTTAGCGCGGGTCATGCCCGTGACCACGGGACCCACAGCTTCTAGGTGAGAGGGGTTAAAGGCTAAGGAAATGTGGCAGCTGCCGTGAGGTGTGGTTTTGTCAGAGGAGTAGCCAAGGTGATATTTCACGTCGCCGTCAAAGTCGCGCTCATCAATGGTGTTGTGACCATCGAATTCAGCTAAAATAACTTTAAGAGCCTTACCCATAAAATTGGCAAGCACGTTGATGCGCCCGCGGTGAGCCATGCCGATGACCACCTCTTCCACCGAAAGCTCTGTTCCTTTGCGGGTGAGAGTTTCCAGCATGGGGATCAAGCTGTCGCCACCTTCGACGGAGAATCTCTTAGCGCCGACAAATCTTGAGTGCAAAAACTTCTCCAGTGATTCTGTCCGGACCACTTGGTGGTAAATCTCACGGCGCTCTTCAGCGCTCAGCTTGCGCGGCTCCCCTTCGAACTTATCGATAAACCACTGCCGCACTTTCGGATCGGTGTCGGCAATTTGGACGGACAACGATCCACAATAGATCGACTCAAGCCGCTCTAAGATGTCAGGTAGCGTGGCACCTTGGAGCCCCAGAATTTTTCCGATTTCAAATTTCTTTTTAGGGTCAACTTGATCCAGGCCAAATCGGTTCAAATCCAGAAAGGATGTTTTGAACTCTCGAAGCCCGAGTGGGTCGAGCTTTGCGCGGAAGTAACCATACTCCCGGTAGGTCTGGATGAGATCATAAACGTCGATCTCGCTCTTGGAGAGTCCTGCCATACTTTGCCCAAAGGTCACACCCTCGAAGAACCTCTGCCAATCGAGCGAGACAGAAGCTGGGTCCTCCAAATAACTTTGAAAGAGCTCCTCTATGTACTCCATATTTGTACGGGTCAGATAACCGATGTTCACTCTAAGCACCTCGCTTTAGCGGCAATAAGGATAGGCAGATCAACTCCTTACCATTGATCCTATCAATTGTTGAGTGGCCTTTGTACCTTGCTGGCTGCCCGAAATGGCAATCCAATACTTTGATGGGGCCCGTGCGCTTGTGCCTGGCGTTAAGTCGATGTTCGTGACAGCTCCGGCGGGCAATCGTACAATTTTGTTCTATGACGTCCACCTGGGTTCACGACCTCAGCCCGTTTTTGATTCAGTTCACTGAAAGCTTTGGCCTCCGTTGGTACAGCCTTGCCTATTTGGCCGGATTTGCCATTGGGTACGTTTCAATTTCCCGGATCGTCAAATTGGGCCATAGCCCCCTAACCCTTGAGCAGGTCGGCGACTTCATCACCTACCTGTTCCTAGGTGTGTTTTTGGGTGGGCGCCTCGGCTATTGTATCTTCTACAGACCTGAGCTGCTAACTGACTTCTCCGCACAGTTTCCCTTTTGGGGCGCTCTTGCCTTCTGGGAAGGCGGCATGGCCAGCCACGGGGGAATTATCGGCGTGGCTGTCGCCTGCTTTCTGTTCTCTCGAAAAACGGGCGTGTCCATGCCCCACCTGGGCGACCTGACTATCTTCGGTTCCGCTCTTGGAATCTTTCTGGGACGTATAGCCAACTTTATTAATGGCGAGCTTTTTGGCCGCCCCGTTGAGAGCGCGGTCAAGTGGGCCGTTAAGTTTCCCCAGGAGATGTACCTGTGGTTGAGCGACGCCGACCTCTCACTTTTTCGAACCGAGTACCAGGAAAAGCTCCGCAGCTTAAAAGATGTAGCCCAAAAATTTGGCCCAGGTGAGGGCACCTGGCTGGAGTGGGTGAACACCTACCTCACCTCACCCACGGCCCGCGGGAATGTGCACTGGCAGGTGGATCAATGGATCACCTCCGTTCAATCGGGCGCCACGGAACTTAAGTTAGCCTTAGGTGAGGTCTTGACGGCCAGGCACCCCTCTCAGATCTATGCAGGACTTACAGAGGGCCTGATCCCCTTTTTTGTGATCCTTTTTTTATGGCGCAAGCCTCAGAAGGCGGGGGTGATCAGCGCTGCCTATCTTTCGATGTACCCTTTTTCAAGGGTCTTTAACGAAATGTTCCGCATGCCCGATTCCCACCTGGGATTTCAGTGGCTGGGCTTAACCCGGGGCCAGTGGCTCAGTGTAGCTATGGCCGTAGCCACGTTAACTTTTCTTGTTTGGGCACTGAAGCGGCCCGGCCCCAAAATCGGCGGCTGGCGGGCTTCTTAGTCTGAGCCCGCTTTTAAACGCGCAGGCTTGGACAGCTTGCCAGCTTCCATGGCTTCCTGAAGCCTCTTTTCAAATGCTTCCGACAAACCTGGTAAGATCTCCTCGATCACCCGGTCCCCCGAAAAGGGCGAAAAAACCATACCAAAGTAAATGGTGGCCACAGCTTTGGCCTCATCCACCCTAAAGGTCGGGATGAAGTTTTGTATCTTCTTAATGAGGCTCTTTTCCATCTGTCGAACGGTCTCACCTAGCTCATTGGGCCAAGATCTACAGGTGAGGTAGAATGCACCCAGATAGGGGGCTTTCTCCAGAATTTGCCGTGACTCCCGGAGGGACTCCAAATATTTGCCGTCCCGCCACATCTGTAGGCGCCGCTCGCTCATACCGACAATTTCATCACCCATGATCTTCACGGCGGTATTGACGATGTTGAGCTTTGATCTACCGAAATAGTAATAAACGAGCGACCTGGTGATGCCGCTTCGTCTGGACAGCTCGGTCATGGTCCACTTCAGATGCCCTTTGCGGAAATCCAGCTCCACAGCGGCGCTGAGCACTTTCCAAAAAGCCTCGTCTTTTTTGCTTTTCCTGGTCGCCGGAGGTTTTTTCTTTGCTTCCACTCAGCGGCCCTTAGGAACTGTAATAGGGGTTTTCACCCGACATGTGATCGGTCACGTCGACAACTGATCTAATGGTGGGAAAAGCCTCGATAATTGAGCGCTCCACTCCCTCCTTGAGCGTGGCTGTAGACATGGCGCATCCCTGACACCCACCCTCGAACATCACAAAAGCTTCAGCACCCCGAACTTCCACGAGCCGAACGCTGCCACCGTGCTGAGCCAGAGCAGGATTAAGAGCCGTTTCAAGAAGATCGTGAATCCCAGCTGAGGTCTCATCACTGAACTCGGTCTGGATTTTGGGCGGCTCCGGATTTTCCTCGGTCTTACCAACTCCTGCAGTGCTTTTCTGCACATGCTCAGTGATCAGCCCCTGAAGAGGCTGCTCTAAAACATCCCAATCCACCCAGCTGGCCTTTTGCACAGTAACCTTGTTGGGACCAATTGAAACCTTTTCGGTCCACGGAAATCCAAAAAGCTTTCGCGCCAAGGGGGAGTACGCCGCCTCTTGAGAGTTAGCATAGGTCACCTCGCGCTCGCTTAAGGTCACGTCGAAGGTAAATTCTTTAACTTCATCAAGCACGTCGTCGATACTGGACATAGGTCTATCTCCTGTTTGGAATCGGACACTATAAGCCAAAAGCGACCGCTTGCAAAGACCTAGACGTGCCGGTGAAAAACTTCACTTCCCATAGCAGCAATCTAGCCGGAAGTCCCTAAGCCCCCCGATCAGAAGCGCCGATATTAACTGTGAGGGAGGGGCACAGCATGTCCTTTATGTACCGTCCATCGAAAGATGATGGAGGTGGCCAGCACTGGGCCACCTACAGCGATCTATTTGCCGCCCTGTCTGTGGTTTTCTTACTTCTGTACGTCGTAGCCAGTTTGCGCACCGGCACCTTCGGCGTTCAGCAGTATCAAGACTATCAACGGCTCGCGCAGGAAGCTGAAGATCTTCGGCAGCAAATCCGCGTCTACAACACACTCAAAGACGATTACCTGAGCAAAAGCGCCAGCCAAGATGAGCTTGAAGCCTATGAAGAGCTGATGAGCAAACTCAATCTGCTCCAGGAGGAAACTCGCCAGGAACAGGAGGCCCTGAAAGCTCAGGCGCAAGAAGTTCAGCAAAAAGAAGTTGCCCTCAATCAGTACCAACAGATGATTCGCAATATCATCAACAGCAACTATATCGCCAAGGGTCGAATTCAACGCAGAGACCGAGTGATTCAGGAAAAAGACGAAGTGATCGTTCAGAAGGAAGAGTCACTTGAGAATCAGTTAACGACGATCCGGCTTTTAGAGCGCCAATCGCAAGACAAGCAGAGCCAAATTGAGGCTGGGCAAAAAGAAATTGAGCAGGTTAGGTCCGCCTTGGCCAACAGGGAGCAGGAGCTCACCCGCGCCTTACACAACCAACAGCTCACTCAAAAAGCCTACGATGAGCAACTTAAGTCCCTGCGTGCTGAATCCCAAGAGGCCATAACTGAGCTGCAAGCCCGCCAAGAGCAAAACAAAGCAGAGCTGAACACGATGGCCAGCCGCCTTGCCAAAGCCAGCACCGACCTTGCCAGGGCCCAAGAAACCATCTCATCACAACAAGAGGAAAAAGAAACTCTTGTCGCCTCTCTTCAAAGTGCACAGCAAGAGGCTCAAGACCGCATCACCGAGCTGACCACGCAGCACCAAGTTCAAAATAGGCTGCTACAGAAGCGCTTTGAAGATGAACTTAAAAAAGAGCAGCTAACGGGTCAGCAAAAGCTCGCTCGAGAGAAGCAGCACCAAGAGCAGCTCAAGCAAAGACAGCAGCAGCTTCAGGCTCAGGTCGGACAGCTCCAGCAAGGCATCCAGGCGACCAAGGCTGAACTTGATAAAGCACGTGAGCAGCTTGAAGCACGTAAACAACTTACCAACCAGATCGCTCAAAACCTTAAGAAGGCCGGTGTGGACGTTCAAGTGGATGGAAAAACGGGCGATGTGATTCTTACTTTCGGAGACCAGTACTTCGACACCGGCAGGGCGGACTTAAAGCCCCGCATGATCTCAAAGCTCGAAAAATTTGTGCCCGTGTACAGCCAGAGCCTTTTCCAAAATGCTGAAATTTCAAATAAAATTGGCAGCGTTGAGATCATCGGATTTGCCTCCCCGACCTATCAGGGCCGCTATGTCGACCCCTCGAGCCTTCACACGAAAGACCGAGAGGCCGTAAACTATAACCTGGATTTGAGTTACAACAGGGCCAAGTCCATTTTCAATCACATTTTCGACACCTCAAAGATGTCCTACAAAAATCAAAAAGATCTGTTGCCCCTCGTAAAGGTGACAGGCCGAAGCTACCTAGCAGATGGGGTGAAGGGGCGGAACATCGCCTCGGGACTGTCCGTTCAGGAGTACTGTAAACAATATGACTGTGAACAATCCCAGAAGGTGATCATTAAGTTCAACCTGAAGGAATGAGGAGATACCAAAAATGGATGCGTTGAATAATCTATTACAGTCCGGCCTGGACGTTCTGATTAACCTGGGAACAGCCGCCCTTATGCCCGTTATGGTGGGCGCATTTTTGGTCGCTGTGATCCTTAAGGGGCTCGTGCACTATACGGTCCACCGCCACGGCTGGTTTGCCAAGGAGTTTGAAAAGCGTGCTTCCCAGTTTTTGGAAGACCTTGGACCGCATAAACCCATTTCGTTTTTCAGGACCGTCAAAAAGCTTCTAGAAAAAACCTTCTACGAAGCCTTTGAAGTGCGCTCCATCATGAAGCGCCGCGATCCAGACATTTTGGCATCTAAGACGGACCGAGTCTTCTTAGTGCAGCAAGGCTGCGCCTGGTTCGTTCATGACCTCCAGAAGTCCCTAGCTCACCTTAAGTACGACCGGGTGGAAACTCAGGCCAAAATGCTTCAGCTGACCAGATCTTCTTTTCAGCGAAACCCCGCCTTCAACAAAGTTTTAGGCATCATTCCCGCTGGGTCCCTTAACGACGTCCTCAACGCTATGCCACAGATCCTAGTGATCAGCGGAATCTTTGGGACCTTCCTAGGTATCATGAAGGCACTTCCCGAGCTGGGCGGAATGGACATCGCCAACCCAGAGCAAACCAAGTTGGTCATGGATCACTTTTTATTGCGCCTGGCCTTCAGTATGAACACATCTATTCTCGGTATTGCTCTATCCGTGTGCATGACCTTTTTAAACACCTGGATGAATGCCGACAAGGTGTTTACGCAAACCGTGGAGCGCTTTGAATCTGTGCTGGATCTGATATGGCACCGTAGCCAGGACAATGACCTTCCTGAACAGTGGAACAAGTTTGATGAAAACCGCGACCCCATGGAGGTCCTAGCGGAGAAGTCAATTTATAGGACCCTGCACCTGGATCCAGAGATTCAACCTTCAAAATCTGGGAATAAGGCTAGCTAACTATGGTTCAACCGTCCCACGTACTTAAATTTCTACGCTGGCGAGAGGGAACGATTATAGAGTCGTTCCTTGTAGAGGCATCGCAGATTCTTGTGGGTCGAAACACTGAAGCTGAGATTGCTTTAAAGGATCTTAGCGTCTCTCGGCGCCATCTTGTGGTCACAGTACAGGACGGGCAAATCTTTTTAGAGGATCAAAAAACCTCAGGTGGAACACGCGTAGCTGGCGTACCCTTACCTGCTCACCAACCTAAAAAGTATGTCCCTGGAGACGCTATTTATTTAGGAAAGTGCGAGGACTCTTTCACCTTTGAGCTTTTCCGGAACTACCTAAGTGATGAAGAGCTGGCTAGCGAGGTGGCCAAAAATGCGAAGCTTCAAGCTGAGGCTGTTTTAAATGAAGCTCAGGCGCGCCAAGCAGAAATTTTAGCACACGCTCAAAGTGAAGCTGCTGAGCTGCAGAAAAAAGCACACATGGAGCTTTTAAACAGTCAGCGGGAGGCCGATGCTCAGAAGGCCTCGCTCACCGAGCAGCTTCAGGGCGAAATCTCTAAACTGCGTGGGCAGATGGAAGCACAGGTCGCCGAAGATAAAAACCTGCTCCTTGAAAAGGCACGGGAGGAGGCCAGGGGTCAATTCACAGCGGAGCTGGCCGATCTCAATCACAAGTGGCAGCAGGAAAAAGACAAGGAACTCAGCTCAGAGCTAGAGCAGCTCAAGCGTGAACACGGAGAGAGAGTTGAAGCTCTTTCTCAAGAGAGTAGCCGTCTTAAGCAGGAGAGCGAGGAGGCTCTTCAAAAGGCTCTAGCTGACCTAAAAACTGAGAAAAACGAAGAGCTCGAAGCTCTCAACCAGTCCTTAGCACTTCTTAGAGCAGAGCTTGAAACACTCCAAAATGAAAAGGCTCAGCATTCTCAAAAGGCTTCTGCTCTTGAAGCTGAGCTTAAGGCCCTAAGCCAAAATCTTGAACAGAGCGCCCAAGAGATAGAAACCTCTGAAAAAGCCCACTCCGCCCTACTTCAAAAGATCGCTCACCTTGAAAAAGATTACGCCCAGCAGTCGGACCAGCTCAAAGGCCGCATTAAAGAAGAAACTGATCTTTTAGAATCTTCAAAAAAGCAAATGGAAGAAAATTTAGCTGCTCTTCAAACGCAGGCGGAAGAAGCTAAAAAACTGCTCGGCTCCACGGAGCAGGCAAGAGCCCAGCAAGAAGCCGCGCTTGAGTCTCTGCGCAGTCAGAAAACGGCTGTCGAAACTGAGCTCAAAGAGCTCTCCCTCTTAAAAGAGGATGTTGAAAAGCAAATCACCGAGCTCCAGAGCGATCACAGCAAACGCAAAGAAGAACTCTTCAAGGAAGCCTCCAAGGAGATTCTGGAGCTTAGAACCCAGGCAGCTCAAGACCTAAAAGCTAAGCGCTTACGCCTAGCTCAGAAAATCTCTGACAAAGAGGGTGAGCTGACCACCCGGCTTGAAGCCATCAAGACCCAGAAACTTGAAGAGGTGGATCGCCTCGTTGCCAAACAAGAAAAGCGCTTTAAAAGGGGCCTGGAAGAGAAGATCTCAACCACTAGAGACTATCTGCTCAACTTCCTTGAGGAGAGCTGGCCCAAGCTAGTGTCCTCAGATTCCTTCTCTTCCGCGCGGGAGATGCTAAATCATGAAATTCAGAGCTCTTTAGAGGCCAGCTTTATCGGGGGAGACCCTGGCGAGCGCAAAAAGACGGCCGAAAAGTTTAACTTTGATCCGGAGCGGGCCCTCGTCACCAAAGCGCGCTGGAAGCGCCGTCTGGCCGTTGGTGCGCTGGCCTGCTCTCTTATGGTCACAGCTTATCTTTTAAGAGAAAACTTTAGAACCCTGGGTGAAAATTCGGACTCCTCACGGACCCCTGATGCTTCGGAAGTCTACGCCCAAAAGGCGATGGAAGAAAAAAAGCGGGTCTTCTCACCTGCTACAACCCCCCAGCATAAAGACACTTACACCAAGAACATACTCTATACGACCGACTACGCCTCAATCTTTCTGGGAGCAGAGTTTCAAGATGCATGGGTGATCGCGGCCAACGACTTTTTCGTCAGTAAATTAGGTCTGAGCGACAATGCCATTGTTAGATTCATAGCCAAAGAAAATGAACTCGTCTCTAAGCTCCGCGATATCAGGAGTACCATTCACCCCGATCACGAGTCCGAGGGAATAGACCAGCTGGTTCGTACTGAGGAGATGATCCTAAAAGATCTAAAGATACTTCTTGAGGGTGAGCGGCGCTTTACCCAGTTCAAGGCCTTCTCGCAGCAGTTCTTTAACGACTTCATTGGCCACGAGGAGTGATCTGGACCTAGGTGCCCCCCGCCTACCCTTATCCTGGGAAATCTTATAGATTTGTTTTAGGAGTGTGTCCTATGTTCCCTTACATCACACGCGTCTTGGTGGTCGATGACCTGGCGAGCCTGCGCGACGTTGCGGTGGCCTATCTCAATCGCCTGGGATACAAGAACATCGACTGTGCAGAAGATGGGGCTGTGGCCTACCAGTACTTCCTGGAAGCTAAGCGCAGCCAGGCCTATGGTCTCATTCTAAGCGACTGGAACATGCCCAACGTGACGGGCCTTGAGCTGCTTAAAAAGGTACGCTCTTCGGGACAGGAGTTTTCCTCTACGCCTTTTATTCTGATGACCACCGAGTCGGAAAAAGACAAAGTTTTTGAAGCTGTGGCCAATGGAGTGAGCAATTACATTGTGAAGCCCTTGGAGCAGGAAACTCTCAAAGAGAAGATGGACGCTGTCTGGAAGAAAATGAACTCCTGATCTAGGAGGCCTTTGGATGAAGCATCAGATGACCCACATAATCCGATAAAGAGCTGATCTTAGGCAGAAACAGTATTAACTTAACGCCTTTACCGGGTTCAGACTCCACCGCCACCCTCCCCCCCAGGCTGATAACTTCCGCTCTCAGGGCTGACATGCCCACACCGCGCCCGCTCACCGTGCTCACCTCACTTTTAGTAGATAGGCCGTCCTCGAAGATG
>CAYRIE010000016.1:3079-15457 GCA_964424215.1 uncultured Pseudobdellovibrionaceae bacterium | reverse complement strand
CAGCGCAGGGCCGACTACCGACAAATAGCCCGCACGAGTGCGCTCAACCAAAGTAAAGATATTATTGATAACAATAAGTCCGGCGATTACGAGCGCATGATGACCCATTTGGGAAAGTATGACCTTTCCGATGCTCCGCTATCTGACCGGCTGGCCTTCATAAGGAACACGATCGTTCTTGCCGAAAGGCTGAAGCGGCTGGACTTTGTGGAAAGGGCTGCAGGTCAGATGCTGGCCATGAAGGACCTCCCGGCTGAGGAAGCTGAGTTCGCCACCCACAAACTGATCTGGGTTGCCGAGATGCAGCTGAACTTCGCCAAAGCCTACCTGCTGCTAAGAAACCTGACCGATGGGAAGCCCAAAACAGCTGAGAACGAGTTCCGTTTGGGAGTTTTGGCTGAAATTGCCGGCAGATCCTACAGAGCACACTACGAACAGTTTTTGGCGATGGCCCCAAAGTCCCCCGACGCTAACACCATTCGCGCCAAGCTCATCCGCGCCGATAAGCAGCCTCTGAGAAAAATTGTAGCCGAACGCCGTGAGCTGATGCGAAGTCCCGCGCTTTTAGCTGATCTACTGGAGTGGTACTACGTGCGCTACGGGAATCACAAAGATCTTCAGGCCTTCTTGGACAACAAGACCCTTCGTGGATACCCCCAGATTCAGGCCATCGGTAAAGACATATTCCTTAAAGATTTTGATAAAGTGGCCAAGGAGATCTCCCGCCACAGAATACAAAGTCAGAACGACGCTATCATGGGCGCCTCCGTCGGTAAGAGGGTTTCTCTGCTAGAGAGTGTATCGAACTTCACTGAGCAGGCGATTCAAAGCGGCGACTGGACGTTGCAGGTGGTCACTTTAGGCGTTCTCGCAGAACAAAATGTCAGAATGTACAACGATCTTGCGAGCCTCCCGGTTCCAAGAGGGCTTAATGCCGAACAGAGAACGCAGTACCAGAGCATGCTAGCTACTCAGGCAGAGCCATTCAAGCAGTCAGCTTTAGAGGCACGGGAAAAGCTTGTGGAGATGTGGAAGAACCACGGAGTTTTTGCGGCCTTTCAAAGGGCTTACACCCAGTCGGAAGGGTCTCGTCGTCAGCTTGTCAAAGCTGAGATCGAGCGCGTTAGGGATTTGGCCCCTGAGCGCATCAAGCTGGGCTTTAACCGGCTTCTTAAACACCAAGTGCGTAAACCCACCCGCAACGAAATTGTAGCCGCACAGATGGACCTTAAAAAGGACCCCTTCAGCGTCGGTAAGGCCCGTAGGCTCAAAAACCTCAACCACGCCTACGGTGATGACATCTTTGCCTCGTACATGGAGGGCCGAATTGAGGTGCTCAAGAAAGGAACAGGTGAATCCTAATGACACTCCAAAAGCGGCGGTCTTTTGCCTTAGGGACCCTATTTTTGTCACTGACTGTATTCTTTTCTTTAGGAACTACCACTAGTTGGGCTCAGGGCGACGCTGGCGGCAGCAGTAAGTTGGAACGAGAACTGCATTTTGATGGCCTGAGCCTGTCCGGTAAATATCAGACGCCCTCAGAGCTCGAAATTCGGGCTCAGCAGGAAAAGGTGTTGCGGGACCTGATCGGGATGCGGACGGACTTTAAAGACCGCATCAAGCAAGAGATGGAACGTAAATAATGGGTGATTCAATGGCAGCAAAAAAAATCGTTGTTCTAAAAAATAAAGAGGGTGCAGTCGTTCGGACACTCCAAGGTTTTGATCAGAAGCCCATTCACCTCATTCTGAGGAAAGACACTGGGCGTATTGAGGCCCATTCCGAAACAGAGTCCTTAACAGAGTTTCCCTTTGATCATTTAGGAACCTACAAAGCTTCTGAACTCAAAAATCCAGTAACTCTTAAGTCGTTCGGTACTCTCGAAGTAGTTCCCGTGGTTGAAGAGGCCTCCGTATGGCAGGACTTTCAGCAGGACAATGAGGATGAATTTAAGTCGATCGTAAAGTGGACCAGCTTGGTCCATGCGGGTCTTTTGATCTTCCTTCTTGTCGTAACGTCTCTGATCACCTACATCACCAAAGAAGAAGAGGTGATTGTGGAAGTCTTCACTCAAGAAGTGAAGAAAGAAGAGCGAGTCACTCCGCCCACGGTTAAAATGGCTAAGTCCAAGCCCGTAGCTAAGCGCCAAACCCCACCGAAAACTGTTAAAAAATCTCAACCCAAACAAGCTGTTGTAGCTAAGCAGCGTAAAGTTCCTAAAAAAACCAACGTCTCTCAAAGCCGGCAAAAGTCTCAGGCCAGAGCAGCTCAGCCGCAAAAACCAAAATCTCTGGGCCAGATGGGAGCTCTCGGAGCTCTTGGTGGGCCCAGTGGCAGCGGACGCCAAGGCCTAGACATTGGAAAAGCGGGAGCTAAAGGTGTGGCAGGTCTTGGCGCTGGTGGAAACTCTGGCGTCGACAGAGCCATTCACTCAGCTGGGCGCATTGCTGTCAGCAGTGGCGGCGGTGCAGGTGCCGGCTCCGGTGCTCGCGGCGGTGGTGGTTACTCCACCCGAGGTATGGGAGGCGGTCAGGGTGAGTATGGTAAGCACTCTCTGGGCGGCGCCTCTGCTGGGTACATCCATCCCATGTCTGCTGAATCCGAAATGGAAGGCGGGCTAGATAAGTCGGCTGTGGATGCGGTGGTTCGCCGCAACAGTGGTCAGATTCAATACTGCTATGAAAGATCCCTTCAGACGAAGCCCAACCTTGCGGGCCGTGTGAATTTGCACTGGACCATCGCGGCCAGTGGCAGAGTCTCCTCCATAGGAGTGGTAAGCAACAGCCTTGCCGATCAGAATGTCGTTAACTGCATGATGTCTAAAGTGAAGTCCTGGCAGTTCCCCAAGCCTGTGGGCGGGGTCAACGTTAAGGTGAGCCAGTATCCTTTTGACCTCCGAAAGAACTTATAAGGGGCATGTGATGAAACGAAGCGCCGTGAGATTTCCATTCAAATTCGTACCGCTGGCCTTGGGAGCGCTTATCTTGGGCGCTTGCAGTGGTCACCAGTACAGTGATCCAACGAACAAGTATGGCGCTCTTAATCAGATTGCGACGGACTCGGAGCTTAAAGACGTTGAGCGGCCTTCGGCTGTGGGGACCAACCCCGTAAGGATTGATGCCGCCCAGGAGTTTGCTGAAAACAGCACTTCATCTTTTGAAGTGAAAGTAACCTTACCCTATCAAGGCTTCGAATATGACCTTATGTTCAATGCTGGTGGCGTAGGATCTTTTCAGCCCTCACTCACAAGTCAAAGCGGTTTGACCGACACATGGGAGGTTTCTTGGACGATCCCCGAAATCCTTCTTAAGGATGAGGTTTACCGCACAGTGAAGCTTGAGGCCATAGTTCGGTACACCTCATTTCCAAACGAAACTATTCGCTCTCGCTATGCTCGCATTCAGCCAAGCGAGTGGACCTCGGCCCTGATCGTTCGTAAATCCGCTATTCCGGAGTTTGTTCAGTTCCGACTGGACAGCGAAGGTGACGTAGCTGAGCTGGGCTCGATTCTTGAGTTCGAAGCTCTGTTAGATCCCAAAGGTTTCGATCGCCAACAGCTCGTTCTTAGTGCCAAGGCCAGCCTGGTTGAGTGCAAGTCCTCAGTTTTAGCCTGCGCTAAAGTTAATAAAGTCGACATCGGTCCCTGGGACGGAGCTAATGGCAACTTAAGAGCGCTGGGCAGCCTGGATCTTAGAAGCCTAAAGGCTGAAGATATCGGTATTTCAGCAGGAGATGAACTGCAGCTGCGGCTGGATTTAACAGTCACCTATGCGGACGCCCAAACGGTAACCAAGTCTAAGTTCATTACTGTTCTACCAAAGAATGAACTGGCCACCCCTACAGTCCAGTGGGAGGGCGTGAGCTCTCAGGTCGAACAGGGCGGTGACTACGAAGTGAGCTTCTCGGTGTCAACTGCGGGAGCCACCGCCGAAGTCACTTTGGATGAGAACTCTGGAATTACCGGAGTGCTCGAATGCGAATCAGCAGTTGAGGCCACTCTCTGCCAACTTGCCGGCCGCGTATCCTGTGAGTCCGAGCTGGGTCAAATCAGCCTGCCGGTGACGGTGACAGTTCAAAGGGGCCAAGAGAAAAAAGCGACCGAGGGTCGCGCGCAACTTGAAATATTAGCTAGTGCTGCGTGCCAGGAATAGGAACAGAATATGAAAACACCATCCTCCATTAAAACCCTTCTGCTGCTGGCTGTGATGTCCCTATCATTGTCAGCCCACAAGGCCAGCGCCCGAACCGACTGGACCCAGGACATGAACAACCTGGGTGGTAACGACCAGATCATCCAGCGGGCGCAGGCGCTACATTCAGCCCAGCGGGTGCGAGTGGTGCAAAACCGCACGGTGGACAGACGCATGCGACTTGAGTTAGGTGGCCAGTTTGGAGGCGCTGCGGGCGGGGATTCCTATTTATCCATTCGCGATACGGGAGCTTTTGCGGAATTTCATATCAGCCCCAGATGGAGCGTGGGTGCGCGCTACATCCAACATGCTACCAAGCTCACGGCAGAGGGTGACACCACCTACGCGCGGGCCCGAAGCGATTACGAAAGTGGCCGAAGCTTCCAGGTGCCTTTGGTGGATCAACCCAAGAGCACGATTTTGGGTACCATCAGTTTTTACCCGCTTTATGGCAAGCTCAACTTGTTTGATAAAGGCGTAACTCAGTTTGACGTTTATCTCACAGCGGGTGCAGGGCAGGTGAGCCTTGGACAAAGCGGTGAGCAGGCCTCAGCCCTAACTGCCGGTGGCGGAATTGGGTTTTGGCTCAGCCAGTACATTTCCACGCGTTTTGAATTGAGATGGCAAACTTACAGCGACAAGACCGCGATCAACGGTTTGGAATCCCGCAGACTGGATCTTGCGATTGCGACAGCGTCGCTTGGAATTCTGCTTTAAAAGAGGCTAAACAATGAGACCCCTACTTCTTCCCATTCTTCTTGTTCTCGTTTCGCTCGCAGCGGCCCCTAGGGCTGAGGCGAAGGCCTGGGACTTTCTGAACACCTCACGGTCTTCGGACAAGTGGCTTAGGTCACAGATCTTAGCGGGTAACGAGCAAGAGGCTTTAATTCAGTGGGACGATAAGATCTCGGGGACACCTTTAGCTCAGTCCGAGACGGGCAAAGCCCTCTTAGGGTACCTTTTAGCTAGGTCAGGCCTTGAAGTCTCAGGCCTTAAGTATCTTTCGCAGAACGTGGACTTTAACCGGGTTCACCGCGACCTAAGAGCCCAGCTCAGCGATGTTTATCCGCTGAGCTCCCCGGCCTGGGAAGTTCTTGCTGAGATTAAAACTAGGACTTCATGGTCTAGTGGCTGGGTGGACCCTAAAGTTGTACAAGTGGCCATGAAGGGCCCGTCCTTTAAGATTAAAAATAATGCTGAGGCCCGCACCTACACTAAGGTTCTTGCTAGACTCCAAGAGGGGCACCAGAAGGCCATGATCCTTTACCCTCTAGCGCTCTACGCCCTCGTGTCAGACAACTTTCGCGTAGCTGAGGATATGCTCGCCGAGCTGGAGCTCTTAGAGCAGAACACGATTCCCAAGGACCGTATTTATTTAGCTAGGGCGCGCGCACTGTTTCAGGAAAAGAGATTTCAAGAAGCATTGGGCTACTACAACCGAATCGGTCAAGGCTCTGATTACTGGCTAACATCACAGGAAGAGCGCGCTTGGACGCATCTGCATCTGAAATCTCCCGATAAGTCCTTGTCGCTGCTTCACTCCAGCCGCGCTCCCATATTTCATCCGATCTCTCATGCGGAGCCCTATTCCCTGGCAGCTTATATTTTTCTGAAACTCTGTGACTACAGAGAAGTCTTTAAAGTGATCAAAGATTTCCGTGCAGCCTTTGGGGACAAGCTCGCCCTGTTGCAGAATGTGCGCGACGGTAAATCCGATGCGGGCACGCTCGCGACCTTACAGAAGTGGGGAGCAGGAAACCTAGACTGGAAGGCTGTGGGTTCGGAAGTCAATGGGCTGCCCCTTCTTTTCTACCGCGATGATGAAGTACTCACCGCTATGAACAAGTGGTGGCTCCCACAAAAGGAAATGTCCATCGTTCAAAACCTGATCGGTAAAGCCGCTCCCAAAGGCCTTCTTGTCGGTCAATTGATGGAAATAAAATCCGCACTCAGACCCCTTCAAACGAACCAGTTCCAAGCTCAGCAGCTCAAGTCAGCTCTTGCGCGCATCAAATCCTTGGCGACCTCAGAGGTTCAGCAGATCGGGTCTGTCATCCAGCAGCTGCACGTTATGGAAGCTGAGAGTGCGCAAAGACTTTATGCTTATGCCCAGGTGGACCCCAACCTCAAGGGAGAGTTTGTTGACGGGCGCGTGCCAGAAGGTGACATCCTCGTTTTCCCAGCCAACAACAATGAGCTATGGCTCGATGAGATCGACAGCCACAGGTACAAAGTCAGGGGATGCGAAACCTCTAAGGAGTTGAAATCATGAACCATATTCTCAAAAAGACCACTCTGGGTGCTCTGGCCGCCAGCTGTCTTTTGATGGGCTGCTCCCCTGAGTCCAACTATGGAGCCTTCAACCCTGATCCTGAAATGCTTAAGGTGGACACATTTGAATACAGCAGGGAGCAAGAGGTCCCAAAGCTGGATCTAGTGTTCATTATGGATAATTCAAAAAGCATGCATGCGCATCTGACCAACCTTTCAACCAACATTGAAAAGTTCACAGAAAAGTTCAACACGGACAGCATTGACCTGAGAGTGGGCGTTGTTTCTGTATTCGACACCACTCGCTACAAGGAGTATTCCGCAGAGGATGCTCCCGAGCGGCTTGAAGATAAGACAAATTATGAGCAGATCTCATCAGAGGTTCAGAAGCTTTATTTGGCGACCTCGGCCGGCGAGCCCGCAGCAGAGTACAACCTCGGACTTGAGATGTACATGCTCTCGCACGCCAGTCTCTACCCATCGGATTATCGCTATGCCTACTTTGAGGATCAGGGCCGTAGCAACATTGTACTACCTCTTGGAATGGCGCGCCCGGTACGTGTGAGTGATGGCCTGATGGATCTGAACCGCTCCTATATGGTGGGAAGTGACCCTCGTTTCATCGACGAGCTGAAGCAGTCGCTGCTTTTGACTAGCGATTTTGTAAAGCTCACTAGCGGTGGCTGGGCCCAGTACGGCGCTCCAGTTGTTGAGGAGGTCTTCTCCGTCGTCAGATCCATCGTTGATCCCGAAACGAATGCCGTTCTCAACCGGGGATTCCTAAGAGAGGATGCGCACCTGGCAATAGTTATCGTGACCGACGCTGAGGACAGCACTAAAGCTGGTGAGGCCCTCCTGGATCCAGACATTGCGGCCGCTGAACTTCGGGCTTTCAAAAACGGCGGTGCTAAGCTGAGTGTCTATGGAGTGCTCTCCATCTTGACAGAAGAGGTGCCCTCTTGTGACACCGATGCGTTTGTGAGGGATGAAAAAGGTGACTTCCAGCCCCTTCGGCCCAAGCGCATCGAATCGTTTGTAAGGAAACTTCAAGGGTCCACCTATAGCCTGTGCTCACCTGACTTCGGTAAAGAGCTAGCCAGTATCGGCAGCGATCTGGTGCGAAAAGTGTATGAGCAAAATGATTTTGAGCTCACTCACATCCCCACATCCATTGAAGATGTTAAGGTTTACGTGGACGATCAGATCAATGACACTTGGTTTTATAACAACAACCGGCACTCGATCAGCTTAAATGCGATCGCTCAGTCGCGCGCTACGGTCCGAGTGGAGTACTCTACACCCAATCCAGCCATGCTCGATGGCAACTTTGTAGAAATCGAATAGGTAAGAAGGGCTAGCTTGCGCTAGCCCCTAACTGTGTCCTTAGGTTTGGCAGGCAAATTGACCTTGCTGTCGAACTTAAAATTCAACTCGTCCTTAGAGCAATCGACCAGGGCATGGCCCCCGTGCTCGAGTTTTCCAAAGAGCAGCTCATCCACCAGAGGAGCCTTGAGGTGATCATCGATGGTGCGAGCCATGGGGCGGGCGCCATAAAGTGGATCGAAACCTTTTTTAAGGAGCCACTTGCGGGCCTTTTCCGTCACAGACAGACTGACGTTGCGGGCTTTAAGCTGCTCAGCAGTCTCCATGATGAACTTGTCCACAACCCTGAGAACCACATCCTCGTTCAAGGGAGCAAAGTGAATGATCGCATCAATTCTATTCAAGAATTCAGGTGAGAAGGTCCTTTTGATGGCCTCATCGGAAATCTTGTCGGTCGGCACCGGGTTAATTCCGATGGCACCTTTGCTGCTCTCTCTAGCGCCGGCATTGGTGGTCATTATGATGATCGCATTGCGGAAATCAGCCACCTTCCCGTGGGGGTCCGTTAGGGTCCCGTGGTCCATTACCTGAAGCAGAATATTGAGTAGGTCCGGATGGGCCTTTTCAATTTCATCCAGCAGTACCACTGAATAAGGGTGCTGAGAGATCTGCTCCGTGAGAAGGCCGCCTTCTTCGTAACCTACGTAGCCGGGAGGGGAGCCCACGAGGCGGGCGACCGTGTGCTTTTCCATGTACTCACTCATGTCAAAACGAATCAAGTGGTTACCCAAATACTTGGCCAGCTGACGAGTGACCTCGGTTTTCCCAACTCCGGTGGGGCCTGCAAACAGATAGGTGCCCATGGGCTTGTTCTCGCGGCCCAGGCCCGCGCGGGAGCGCTTGACCGAGGCGGCTAGGGTGTCGATGGCCTTATCCTGGCCAAAGATCAGCGATTTCAGCCCAAAGTGAAGCTGGCGGAGTCTGCTTTTATCGTGAGTGGTGACCGTTTGGGACGGCACTTGAGCCATGCGGCTTACCACAGATTCGATTCGGTCAACGTCCACGACCACCGGCTTTTTAGAGCCAGCAAGTTCGATGGAAGCATGGGCGCCAGACTCATCCATCACATCGATGGCCTTATCTGGAAGCTTTTTGTCGGGCAGGTGGCGAACCGAGAGACTCACGGCAGCTTCCAGGGCCTGATCCGTGTAGGTCAGATCGTGAAAAGATTCATATTTTTGTTTCAGGCCTTTAAGGATCTCAATACTCTCTTGGGGCGTGGGCTCCTTAACATCGATTTTTTGAAAACGGCGAGCCAAAGCCCTGTCCTTTTCAAAGTGTTGGCGAAATTCTTTGTAGGTTGTGGAGCCGATGCAGGAGATCTCCCCTGAAGCCAGTCCCGGTTTCAGGAGATTGGAGGCGTCCATGGAGCCTCCGCTCGTGGCTCCTGCGCCCACTAGGGTGTGAATCTCATCAATGAACAGGACGGCTTTGTCGCGGGCAGAGATCTCCTTGATGACCTCTTTGAGACGCTCTTCGAAATCTCCGCGAAATTTTGTGCCTGCTAGCAGAAGCCCCATGTCCAAAGAAAAGATCTCAGCATGTTTAAGCTGGTTTGGAACTTCGCCGCGAACGATCCGCATGGCCAGGCCATCTGCCAGAGCGGTTTTCCCTACGCCAGGATCCCCCACCAGCAGCGGGTTGTTTTTGGTTCGCCGGCAAAGGATCTGGATCATTCGATCGAGCACATCCGCGCGCCCCACCAAGGGATCCACCTTGCCCTGTTTGGCCTTAGCGATCAGATCACGGGTGTAAAGGCCCAGGGCTGTGGGCATTTTGTCCCTATCATCTTCTTCCTCTGAGGCGTCTTCACCGCGCACGGGCAGTGAGCTGGAGTGAGAGATCTGATGAATGATCTGTAGCTGGGTGACCCCTTGCTTCTCAAGATAGTAAACGGCGTGAGAGTCGCGCTCATCAAAAAGAGCGACCATCACGTGGCCCATGGTGACTAGGTCTTTGCCCGCGCTCTGGACCTGAATCACCGCCCGCTGCAAAAGCCGGTGACATGCCATCGTAAATTCAGGCTTCCACTCTCCGGTGTCTTCATCATCAGCTCGCCGAGGGTTATGATCCTCTAAGAACTGCTCTAAGTTATCTTCTAGTTTTTCCAGGTCGACACCGCAGGCCTCCAAAATAGAGCGCACCTCTATGTCTTCAAGAAACGACAAGAGGAGTAACTCTAGGGTGACGAATTCGAATTGATCTTGCCGCGCATAATCGGCGGCTCGATTTAGACTGTTTTCTAGCCGGGAGCTCAGCATGACATTCCTCCCTTCCCCTCTGGGGGGTTAAGCGGTCTCCATTATACATTTTAAAGGATGCTGGTGCGTTTTGGCGAATTGATTAGTTTGCACGACTTTGGCCTCAGCTATTTCGTAGGGAAAAACGCCGGCCACACCGGAACCCTCTTTGTGAACTTGAAGCATGATTTGCTCGGCTTCAGTAGGGCTTTTTAAGTAAAATTTCCGCAGAACCGAAATGACAAACTCCATCGGAGTGTAGTCATCGTTTAAAAGCATGACCTTGTACATCGGCGGCTGTTTAGTTTGCACCCGCTCCTGGACTTTGTCCTTGGTCACTGTACCATTCTGACGGCTCGCTACCAAAAGGCCCATTCAAGTTCTCTCCTTCTTCGACTTTCTATTATATCACTTTCGCCCGCTGGCGCCACTGGCGCTATTTTCTGCGTCAAAGCAGCTTTTTAGAAAGTTAATTTTGGGTCATAATCAAAAGATGGATAAAACCGTCTATCTGCTATTTTTTGGATTGGCCTCTCTTCTAGCGGTGAATTACATCACCTGGGATGTTGAGTTTTCATCCACTCATCACGCAAAGCAAAATCTTTATCCTCCAAAGGATCTAAAATACTTCACACTCGGTTTTAACGAAGTGGTGGCCGATACTCTGTGGGTGAGGTTTCTGCAAGATGTAGACTTGTGTCAGGACGGCCTTTCGGCACAAAAACGCCAAGAGGAGTACGAAAGTCGGCACGGCTCCCCGGGCGAAACTCAGCTCAGGGACGGAGCCCTTTCCTCCCTCCTTGAATCTTCCACGGGTACGCTCAAGTGCCAAAAGGGCTGGGCCTATTCCATGCTAGATTCCATAAGTGAGTTGGCGCCTAAGTTCTACCTGCCGTACTCCTTTGGGGGTGGTGTTTTGAGCATTCTGGCCCAAGACCGGGAAGGGGCCGCTCTCATATTTGAAAAGGGCCTGCAGGTTTACCCCGAGGACTGGAATCTTCACTACAAGCTGGCCTACCACTACCTTTATGAGCTGGGGCAGCTGGAGCCAGCTGCGGCCCATATGCGAAAGGCCGCTCTTCACGGGGCCCCAGGCTGGGTGTATGCGCTGGCAGGCCGCCTTTATTCTGAGACCGGACAATTGGAGCTTGGGATTCAGACACTTCAAGACGCTTTAAAAACAGATGTTTCGGCTTTTGAGGGCAGTAAAGAGCGAATTCAGGAGAGATTGCGACAGCTGGAGCGCCAGAGGGCTGAGTTGGAGCGTCAGCACTAGCCATTGGGGCTTGACCCACGTAAATAGCACCTCATATTAAACCTTCCTTGAGGTGCCCATGCCGGAAGACTTTTACACAATATTAGGTGTCGGTCGCGACGCCGATGCTGGGGCTATTAAAAAAGCCTATCGCCAGCTTGCGCTCAAATATCACCCCGATAAAAATCCCGGTGACAAAGAGGCTGAGGAAAAGTTCAAAAAAGCAGCAGAAGCCTACGATGTGCTCAGCAACTCCGATAAGCGCGCCCGCTACGACCGTTTTGGTCACGCAGGGATCAATGGCGGCTTTGGCGGAGCTGGCGGTGGGGGCTTTCAGTCCGTGGACGACATCTTTGAGAGCTTTTCAGATATCTTCTCTGATTTTTTTGGAGGTGGCCGCGCGCGCTCTTCAAGAGGCGCCACCGGCCCTCGCCGGGGGCAAGATCTTAGGTATTTGTGTGAGATCAGCTTGCTGGAGGTGATGAAGGGCACGGAAAAGGAGCTCAAATTTGAGGTGGAGGGCAACTGTGAGACCTGTGAGGGTACAGGCTCTGAGCCTGGCCACACGAGCGAGACCTGCTCCAGGTGTCGTGGAGCCGGTCAGGTCATTGCCTCCCAGGGCTTTTTTCAAGTAGCCACCACCTGTCCCATGTGCCGGGGCGCTGGCCAAATCATCAAGCACCCTTGTAAGACCTGTAGGGGCCGCGGCAGGGAGCCTAAGGCGCGTAACATTCGGGTCACTATTCCAGCAGGTGTAGACAACGGCACTAGGCTTCGGGTCAGCGGCGAGGGTGAGGACGGCCACCGAGGCGGTGAGCGGGGGGATCTCTATGTTGAAGTTCGAGTCCGTGAGGAAGAGGGCTTGATGCGATCCGGCAAGAACCTGCACCGGAAAGTGGAAGTGCCCTACACCCAGGCTATTTTAGGCGGAACCCTTGAAGTGGACCATTTTGGTGAACCTCTGGAAATTGAAGTTCCGCGGGGAAGCAGTCCAGGCACCGAGGTGATTGTCGGTGGGGCTGGATTTCCTGATCTGCGC
>CAYRIE010000016.1:0-3069 GCA_964424215.1 uncultured Pseudobdellovibrionaceae bacterium | reverse complement strand
GGCTCTCCTGGCGCCCTGATTGCCCACATTGAGATCAGCATTCCCAAAAAGCTCTCCAAAGAAGAGGAGACTCTTTTGAGGCAAATTGCGGCCAAAAAAGGTGAAAAGGTTCCAAAAGGGAAGGGTATCTTTAAATTTTAAACCAATTTGTGCTTTACGGTGCCTTGACGGACTTCAGAAGCGACACAGACTTAGTTCATACTATTGAAGCCAATTAAAGGAGCGGGTAGCTATGAGTAAAATTATAGGAATTGACTTAGGAACGACCAACTCTGTCGTGTCCATCATGGAGGGCGGCAATCCTAAGGTGTTGGTGAACGAAGAAGGCGGGAGAACCACCCCCTCGGTCGTGGCCTACAAAGACGGTGAAGTTTTAGTGGGGCAAATTGCCAAGCGCCAAGCCGTCACAAATCCGACCAACACGATATTTTCGGCGAAGCGCTTTATCGGGCACCGCTTTGAAGAGATTAAATCTGAGCTAGGTATGGTCCCTTACAATGTCGTCCAAAAAGGATCCGACAGCGCTTTTGCGGTCACCGAAAACGGCCAAGAAAAGATCGTAACTCCTGAGGAAGTTTCAGCCGCTATTTTAGGTAAGCTTAAGAAGGTTGCTGAGGACTACCTGGGCCAGGAGGTCACTCGTGCAGTGATCACGGTGCCGGCCTACTTTAATGACTCTCAACGCCAAGCCACTAAAGACGCTGGCAAAATAGCTGGCTTGCAGGTGGAACGGATCATCAACGAGCCTACGGCCGCAGCCTTGGCCTACGGTTTTGATAAAAACCAAGAGCAAAAAATTGCGGTCTACGATTTAGGCGGCGGAACTTTTGATATCTCTGTGCTGGAAGTGGGCGATAACGTTGTGGAAGTTAAAGCCACCAACGGCGACACACAGCTCGGTGGTGACAACTTTGACGAGGCCATTCTGAGTTGGCTCGTCGACGAGTTCAAAAAAGATCAAGGCATCGACCTTAAAAACGACAAGATGGCTCTTCAGCGACTTAAAGAGGCTGCTGAGAAGGCCAAAATTGAACTCAGCAGCTCGCAGGAAACCGAGATCAACTTGCCCTTTATCACAGCGGATGCCTCTGGCCCTAAGCATCTTCAGAGTAAGCTCAGCCGGGTGAAGTTCAACCAGCTCACTGACCAGTTGGTAACCAGAACCCTTGAGCCCTGCAAAAAAGCGCTGCAAGATGCGGGCTGGTCCCCCAGCGATGTGGACGAAGTGATTTTGGTGGGCGGATCCACGAGAATCCCAGCCATTCAGGAAGCTGTGAAGAGCTTCTTTAAGAAAGAGCCCAATCGGTCCGTGAACCCTGATGAAGTGGTGGCCGTAGGTGCTGCGATTCAAGGTGGCGTGCTGGCTGGCGACGTGAAAGACGTTCTTCTTTTGGACGTCACGCCGCTCTCTCTTGGGATTGAAACCTTCGGCGGTGTGTTCACGGCCCTTATTGAGCGCAACACGACGATCCCCGTGAAAAAATCTCAGGTTTTTTCAACTGCTGAAGACAATCAGACCAAAGTGGAAGTTCATATTCTCCAAGGAGAGAGGGAGCTTGCAGCTTACAACAAGTCACTTGGACGCTTTGAGCTGGTGGGAATTGCTCCTGCTCCGAGGGGAGTCCCGCAGATTGAAGTTTCCCTCGATATCGATGCCAACGGCATTTTGAACGTGACCGCTAAAGATCTTGGCACGGGTAAAGAGCAGGCCATCCAGATAACGGCTAAGTCAGGTCTTACCGATGAAGAAATCAAGCGCATGCTGGAAGAGGCCGAAGCCAATGCCGACGCCGATAAAGAAAAGCGCGCATCGGTCGAGGCTAGAAACAATCTTGATAACGCCATTTACATGGCTGAGAAGCTTGTAGCTGATAATAAGGATAAGTTTGAAGCCGCTGAAGTTAAGGAAGTTGAAGACAAGGTTGAAGCCTCTAAGAAGGTGCTTCACAACGCCGAGGCTTCTAAGACAGAGTTTGAAGCTGAGGCCCAGGCTCTACAGGCTCTGGTGCAAAAGCTCAGCGCCACCCTCTATCAGAAGACTCAGTCTGCAGGAGGGTCTCCGGAGACCGGCGGCGGCGGTGATGAGCCTTCTGGCGACGGCGATAATAAAGGCCAAGAGGATGACGTGATTGACGCCGATTACAAGGACATTAAGTAAGCAGCGCGATCGTTCTGTGAAAGTGAAAAGCCGTAGGCACAAAGTCTGCGGCTTTTTTTATTTTTTAAGGGTTGCTCTCAAGAATCTTGTCGATGTCAAAGCCTTGCGGCTGGCTGCTAGCCTCACTCTCAGAGGCGGGCAGGCGAGACTGGGCTCTAATAAGGATCTCGACACGTCTATTGTGGGCGCGTCCCTCGGCCGTATCATTGGGTGAGCGTGGCCGTGTGTCAGCGTGCCCTAAGATGGTGAATCTTTCAGGAGGCAGAGGCGCCGCCATCATCAAGGTAGTGGCCATAGAGGCCGCCCTTGCGCCCGAAAGGTCCCAGTTGTTTCGAAAGCGCTGTGTGCTGATGGGGACGTTGTCGGTGTGACCTGATATTTCAAGTGCGCCATCGGCCTCGGCCAATGTGACAGCGAGCTTTTGAGCCACTTGCTCAAAAACTGAAGTAAGTTGAGCTGAGCCCGAAGCAAAGGAGACGTCTTCACGGATTCTCACAATGACGTTGGTTCCGTCATGGTCGATTTCAAGAATCCCTTGATCAGCTTCTGCCTGAAGTTTGGAACTTAAAAGAGCATGGTTCTTTTCAAACTGCTCTTTTCGCTCGCTGTCTTTTTGCTGCTCCTCTAGCGTCCGCATGTCCATAACCATTTTCGGATGCTCTATGGGGACGAGCGTGTTCTGGGCTGACGCATATTCATTTTTTACAACGGAATTAAAAGATGGGATCTCGTGAAAGGGGTCTTTCCTCTGAACACCAAAGGCATGGCTCAGAGTTGCAGTGACCTGCCTGAATTTCTTCTGGTTGATATCTGCCATGGTCAGCAGGAGCACGAAAAAGCACAGCAGCAGAGTGACCATGTCCGCGTAGGTGGCTATCTGTCGCTGCGTGAACGACCCGCCCTGGACCAGT